>CAZJWW010000014.1:6285-29794 GCA_964549895.1 uncultured Gammaproteobacteria bacterium | reverse complement strand
CCCTGTTGGCGCTAAGGTGGCAAACACACCCGAAACATCCGAATTCACGTCGATAAAGAAACGCATCACTCTGGTTAAGAGCAATACGAGAACTAAATTTAAGCTCGACAGCTCTTTAGAGTCTTTTGTTGGTATTCAAGAAAAGGTCATCGGTATTCCTTTTAAACTGATCGACTACCTCGAACTCGTGGATTGGACTGGGCGAATATTAAGAGAAGACAAACGGAGCGTCATTGCTAACAATCTGCCGCCGATACTCAAGCGCTTAGAGATAAATTCAAAAGCTTGGGCAATCCTCACAACTGAATTTGAAATTCAATTTAATCACTGGGTAGGTTCTGAACACATCGTTCGCCAAATTTTTACTGATAAAGCCTATCAGCGTATTCCATCAACCGCATCTCATCGGCAACTATTGGGTTAAACAAGCCTCACTAATTCTATTTAATATCGCGTAAGCGAGAAATGCGGTTGTCGAAAGTTCGGACAAGTCAGAAAATCAAAGCGTAATACTGTTTTATCTTTCAGTAAAACTTAAACACACCATCAATTAATTTTTTAATCTCGCTAGAGGTTAAAATTGGATGAAATACGGTTAGCTAACGATGGGTGTCCTTTTTAATACTTTTTAATATCCTTTTTAATAAAAAACTTGCTGCCTCCTATGCAGCGCCAAACAAACCCAATCGTAATCATTACCTGTAATCCTATTTTTCGGGTAGCTTGGCCTGTTGTGTTTTCGCAATTTCAATGAATGTTTCGACCCTAATTAATCTGCTCTCATGGTCGCGGAGCTCCTTTGAAATTTCGCTTAATGCTTTACCTGTTCGCTCTATCTTGTCATTCATCAATACGATTTTATTCATTGCGGCAATAGCGTCTTTTATTGCACTCATGCCTATTTACCTTTACGAATATGATTTAGCGTACTGGCGATATCCTTCAACCCTTTATTAAGCGCTTTTTCTGCACCAGCGCTCGATTTTTTAACTTGTTCCACCATCGCCGCTAATATTGCTTCATCTTCATTGGACGCTGGGGAGGCTGTGCAACGCACGCGAATAAGCTCAGAAACGCTCACGCCTTGTGCGTCAGCCTCGGCATTTAAAAATTGTTTAAAATCAGGTGTAGTAAGTATTGTTATTCGTTCGCTTTTTATACTCATAATGTACCTTTGTGGCTAAATCATTACAATATCATTATAATGGTAATATCAAAACAATCAAGCCGATTTAGCGTTTCGGAAGGTCAGTAGCGGTACGGGGCGAAAAGTTACTCTAAGAAATTCGCCGTTATTATGATTACCTATCAATGTTCCTATTTTGTTGTTTATTCTCAATAATATCACCAAGAAAGTTTACGGCACTTATTCTAGAATCTAACTCTAAACAACCATATTGAATATTAAAACCATGACTGTCATGTTGCCCTCCTTAACGTGGTTTTTCGTTCCGTTGCTGATGTTCCATATTCATAATTGCATTTATAGCAATAATGAATTGCAAATAGGGTTATTTATGGCCAAATATTATTTTATTAAACTCTTCTTGAAATAAATAATTTTGGAGACACTCGTGACCTTCATAATTCAGGTTTACCTCATTTATCAAACGATACAATTGCTGGTTTTTATACCCCGCTAGAGGATATGTCGACACAGATTAAGCAAGCAACATTACTATCTTACGAACTCATTAATGAACTAAATGCGGCTGATACACTATTAATTAGCGCGCCAATGGTTAACTTTGGAGTGCTCTCCTCTTTAAAAGCATGGATTGACCAAATTGTGCGAATTAACCATACTTTTTCGTATGATGGCGCCTCATTTCAAGGTCTCGTACCAGTAAAACGAGCCGTTTTGGCAATTGCTTACGGAGCCAATGGTTGCTCTTCTGAGGGTGACTTCGCTGCGATGAACTTTCTTGAACCCTATTTTATCTCATTTTTGGGGTTTCTAGGTATTCAGAACATTCAAGTTATACGTATTGAAGGTACAACTGGAGAGGCTGAGGCTCTAGCTGCTACAAAGGAACAAGCTTTAAAACAACTTTCGCATTTATTTATTAAGGAGGCATAGAATGTTACAAAATCTAGATTTCACAGGAAAAACCGCACTCATAGCGGGTGCCAGCCAAGGTATCGGTTTAGCCACGGCAAAAGTATTAGCGTCCTATGGTGCTACCGTTGTTTTAGCAGCTCGCTCATTAGAAACAATCAAAGAACAAGCGCAGATGATCAGCTCTTCAGAATTGGAGGCATTTGCGGTGCATTGTGATGTGAGTGATTACCACTCGGTTAGTAATGCCATTGATTTCGCCATCCAAAATACGGGTAGACTCGATATTTTAGTGAACAATGCTGGAATTATTGAGCCTCTTGCAACACTCGTTGAAAGTGATCCAGATCTTTGGGGGCGTGCTGCTGATGTAAACTATAAAGGCGTTTACCACGGGATGCGCGCGGCAATTCCTACTATGCTCACACAAGGTAGCGGTATCATTGTCAATATGAGTTCCGGAGCGGCCACCAGCGCGCTTGTGGGTTGGAGTCATTATTGTTCATCTAAGGCCGCTGCCAAGATGCTCACCGCGGTAGCTCACAAGGAGCTAATCGAGGAAAATATTCGTATTGTCGGCTTATCTCCGGGCACGGTAGCAACTCGCATGATGGAAAAAATACGTGATGCCAAAATAAATTCTGTTAGTAATTTGGATTGGGACAAGCACATTCCACCAGAGTGGGTTGGAGAAGGCGTAGCCTTTCTTTGCGGGGACGGTGGTGAGGAGTTTGCCGGCATGGATTTTTCACTAAAAACACCAGAAGGACGCAATCGTGTTGGCCTTCCTGTCGCGAATGCACCGGACACGGATTAAATTTTCGCCCTAAGTTTATCGACGATCTAATTGATTGTACCTAATTGGTTTGATGTTGAAATTCTAAGTGTTTTATCAAAACACCTTAAGTGAAATCGTGTTAATTTTTATGGATTGTGCTAGAGTTAAAATTTCCGACGACGGTTGAGCCTCTCGCTTCGATTCAGAAACTGGGTACAAGAAAAGTAACATGAGAAGCGATAAAGGAGGCAGATTAAATACGCACTTTACTTCATATAAGTTTGTCAATGTTTAGCTACATACTGAACGACAGCAGTCTCTGCTCAGCCACTATTTAAAACCAATCGTACAAACTATTAAAACCAATCGTTCGAACTAATTGTTCATATTTAAGGATCGAGAAAATGAAAAAAAATCGTTGCATCATTTTGGCATATTGCATTCTACTGGCGGCTACGGTTAGCCACGGCGTCAGTTTTGCAAGTTCTCGTAATTTCGAAATTATAGATGAGTACCAAAAAGACGACCTTCCTCACTACAGCCTAATTTGCCTAGCGAATAATGAGCAGATTACCGTTCAATATGCTAAATCAAATGTTCAAGTTTTGGAGAACGAACGCTGTTCGGGAATGAGAAAAGAAAAAGGACAGAACTTTGTCGGTCATATCAATGCGATATGCGATTGCGTCAGTTCTTAGAGCAGCGGGCCGGTGGTGATCGCAATAAATCAGTGTAACTCTTAAATTAGAAAACCGTCATTTGATTGGTGGATAACAAATTAGTTGGTAACTATACCTAAGGTAACTATGTCTGAAATGCTTCTAAAGAAAATAGTTCATATATTGCTCCTCATAGCTTCCGCACTCGGCGTTGTATTGAATAGCGGTATTTCCCACGCGTTGAACGATAATTTTGAATCGGGTAGTTTTCAATCTAATTGGGTCAATACTGGTGATCGCGTATGGAGTGTACGTTCCAGCGATTTTGTTGATGCTGTTGAGGGCTCCTTCGCAGCAGTTACCACCAGACAAGGGGGAGATGATACATTAGCGATACTTGAATCGACAACCAATACCAATGGCGGAATACTATCGTTCTTCGCTAGAACTGAATCTCGCTCCTCTCTAAATGAACTTGAATTTTCAATTGATGGAGAAGTGGTGTTAACAGTAGATCAAACCACACCTTGGACCAGGTATCAATTTAATCTAACCCCAGGCCCACACACCTTGAGTTGGGTCTATGATGCAGGATCTTCATTTTTTGATGGCGCAGCATTTATTGATAATATTAGAGGGCCTCAACAAAACATTGGCATTTTTAACTCGGTTTCTGAGGGCGAAACATGCCGGGTTGCGGAAAACTCAATAACTGTCAGCGATAATTTCGGCCGTATAGACGGACTCACGGATGCCAACTTTAGGGTATTTGTTAACGGCGAGTTAACTACTGATTTCGAGCTTAGCTTTTTGGGTAATGGCAGTCCCCTAAATACTGCAATAGTGATGGACTACAGTGGTAGTTTAAGTTCCACCGATGAAGCCAACGCGGAGAGTGCTGCAGCACAATTTATAAACCTGATGGACGGCAATGACCGTAGCTCGATAGTTAAATTTGCCTCCACTGTAGAGCAAACCCAAGCACTTACATCATCACGAAATGCATTGCTGTCCGCTGCATTTCAAGAGCCAGATGTTGGTGGCTTAACGGCTTTTTATGATGCAGTCCTTCGTGGTGTTGGGAATCTTACCACTACTACTGGAAATAGAGTCGTGATTGCTTACACAGATGGATTCGAAAACAGATCAAATGCCACTTTACAACAAATGATCAATACGGCGATCAATAACGATACTAGAGTGTTTACAGTAGGTTTGGGAGGTAATATTGATGAGGAAGAACTTAGATTTATAGCGTCGTCAACTGGTGGACTTTTTGCCTTGGTTGAGAATTCTTCTGACTTAGTGAGCCTTTATCAAACGCTAAGATCAGATGCGGGAGAAGGTCAATACATGATTTCTCTGGAAGCTTTTTTAAATAGTGAAATAAGAATAGACGTGGTCGTAGGCGGTAGAACCGCAACGATAACTACGCTGTTTACGGGCTGCCCCGTACTGGCTCCTATCTATGAAATTCTTCTTGAGGAAGAAGAGGCAGACTGAGTCAATATTTTAGTTGGGCGTCGTTTTAGTTGAACATCGAGTGCCAAACACGGAAAACGGCAATCTAAAATTGTAAGGCTAGTACCGCGGGCTTCAAGGACGCCGATCATTATCGACATTTATATCTTTAGCAATTACTTGAACAGGATGTGATTTAACGATCTCAAGACTTCCCTCGTTAATCTTACATTTTAGTATCAACTTTCTGATTTCTTACTAAGCTCCGGAAAAGTAATCTCTGTGGTAAGAAAGGATGGATTATTAGTGCTGCGGCGATACTTGCTTTAGCCAGAACTGGTTCGCTGAATTTAAGGTGAATAACCGCTCTTCCTGCCATTGCGCCAAAGTGTCTGGGTTCAAGTTCTAGTGTTTTTCTATCTATGTTGTGGCGGATAAGTAATCATCTTTATAAAAATTAGCAATTGCAAGTTGATTCCATGCCTCAGCATATTTCGGCGTTTTACTAATAACCTCTTTTAAACTATCTATTGCACTGCTTAGATTGAACTCACGTCTAAAGTGGATGGCATCATTGATTAGTCCATCAATTTCGTCATTTTCAGCGCTGAGCCATGATAGCCAAATTTGGTTTTCAAGTTTTCTAGCTCTTTTTTCATCGGTTTCTAATTTTAATGAGGAAAATAATTCATCTAATGATAAATCCTTAATATTGCTATTTTCAGCTAAAACTGAATTAGAAATCAGCCCCAAAATTATAAAAAGCAAAACGAAGAAAATATTTTTTTCATATTAATTCATCATTGTTTCATTCATTAACTATCTACCTATGGACATTACATTTAAGTAAAATATCCCAACAGCAATGATTTTAGAGGATCAGGATGTCGTGGCAATGCTTAACATTAAGAGAAAACCATCATAAATTGAGCTTTTCTACTACCTAAAACTGCTGCTATAAATAAGGATTACAAGTCGACCACGTCGCGCTATTATTTGGGGCCTAACCGAGTAATAAATATTCAGAGGTCTGATCATGGAATTTACGCAAAAACAAAACATACTGGCGATTGCCACCCTGCTCTTTCTAGCAGTCATCACACAAGCCGTATACACCGGGCTCTATAAATTCGCGGGCGACATACCGCGCCACTGGCTCTGGGGGTTAGAAGGACTGATATTTGTCTTGCTCGCCGCGATTGCCGGATCTGCTTTGGTCCACGCCAAAACATGCACATTGGGCTTTTCTGCTATCTTCGCGAGTGCATTACTCAATCTAGTACAGGTTGGAATCGGGCTGACACAGTTCGGGCCCTTTCGTGAGGCGGCGCAAAGTGTTGAAGCAATAGCACCTGCTGCTGGATCAGTGGTTGCTTTATCCTTCTTTATTTACAACGCTGCAAAGATACTGTTGGGGATTGCTGCCATTTCATTCGGCACAGCTATCTCGCGGACCGGCTCTGCGGGGCTCGGTAGAATTGCCGTCTTTTTAGGCATAGTAGCGATAGTGACGAACAGCATTGTGATGATGTTTGGTCGAATAGCAGAGGTGCCGTCTGGTGCCACTGGCGTTATCGCAACCTTGGTGCTGGCTATGTGTATGCTCAAGCTGCAATCCGAAGATTAAGCTAGTGAACGCAACTGACGCGCTCTTTGAATGTCTCCTAGTATAAGAGAATGTAAATTGGCCGTATTTAAACGCTTGAGTGCCTTAGCTTTACTGGCAGCCATTTTCGGAGCACCCATTGCTGATGCTTTTATAAGCTCAGCAATGGCTCAGGATGGAGAAATTCTTACGCATAGCTTTAAAGACGATAATGTGCGCCGCATGCTCTACACGCCCAAGAATGCGTCTCAGCTAAGTGGCACTCGCCCGCTTGTGCTAGTGATTCATGGCGGCGGCAGTACTGATCGTGGCATGATTAAGCTCACCAAGTCTCGATGGCACGAGTTGGCCGATCAATACGAGTTTTATGTTGCCTACCCAAACGCGGCGTTCAAAAAGACTTGGGGTTTTGGCGAGGGCAAAATTTCAAATGAATTACGACGGCGAGTAGACGACTTGGCTTATTTCAAACGCGTGGTAGATGACGCGTCTGCACGAGCAAAGATCGACCAGTCACGTGTTTTTGCTACGGGCATATCGCGGGGCGGCCAGGCCTCTTACTTTCTTGCTTGCAATGCGCCGGACCTCGTACGTGCCGTTATGCCTGTTGCAATGGGCTTGCCAAAGTTTATGTTGAATGAATGTCGAGGTGCACCGCCCGTTGCTATTGCCATAATGAATGGTACGGCTGATACACAAGTACCATACGGTGGTGGTGAGATTACTGTCTTTCGTAAAAAAAGAGGTGCCGTGCGGTCGGCTGACGAGTCACTGGCGCTGTGGCTGGATCGAAACGGATGTGATCTTTCTAAGTCAACATCCGTTAGCATTGATGAAGATGGAGACAAAACATCAGTAGAAGTGACTTCGTGGTCACAATGTACCGAAGCACCCGTGAAGTTCTACAAAGTCCTGAACGGCGGCCACACTTGGCCAAGCGGTTTGCAATACCTTCCGCCGCTGATTGTTGGGCACACCTCTCAAGATATTGACGCCAGTGATGAGGCGCGGGCATTCTTTTCACAATTCTAGGCACGACCCTAATTATTAAAAAAGGCTCCTTACGGGGCCTTTTTTAATTCAAACTGCTTTCTCATGCGTCATGATTGTAAATATGCACATCTCTTTGCGGATAAGGCATGCCTATACCGTTTTCATCAAGTGCGATTTTTATTCTTTCATATAACTCTAAAGTCGCGGCAGGATGCTCAGATGCTTTTGCCCATGGCCGCACGGTTAAATCAATACTATTATCGCCTAAACCTTTAACACCGACTTTGGCTGCTGGGCTATCAAGCACGTAATCTGAGTCAGCGATTGCATTCAGTATGACTTCACGGGCCTTTTTAATATCGGCATCGTAGGAAATACCTACCGCTAAATCCATTCGGCGATCACCTGCTTCTGTATAGTTGGTGATGGTGCCATCAAGCGCCTGCCCATTTGGGATGATGATCTTCGTTTTATCTGGCAATCTTAGAGTCGTAGTGAATACATCCACTTCTTCAACTTGCCCTGTTTCATCCGCTATCTGTACTACATCACCTACATTGTAGGGGCGGAATATAATGGTCATCACGCCAGCGGCAAAGTTTGACAAAGAACCTTGTAAGGCCAAGCCAACAGCCAAACCAGCGGCACCAAGAATGGCAACCAGTGATGCCGTTTGCACACCCAACTGAGATATAGCGGCAATTACAACAAAGATCAACATTAGTGCATAAGCAATATTGCTCAGAAATTTAACTAACATTTCGTCAGTACCAGACCGATTCAACAATTTGGTAATGCCTTTTTTTATTAAGCCGACAATAAATTTACCAATAATAAAAATGGCAATGGCTTTAATAAAATTCACGCCATAAAGCAGCGCATATTCAGTGATCTTTGGAAGATAAGATTGAATGTATTCCATGGGTACCTCGGTTGGGGGTTATAATGAGAGACTAATTTAAATTGCAGACATTGATTATTGTAAACAATTATTGGGAATTATTAAAAATTTTGGAAAATAACCAATATGAGTCTGGTCTTGGATAGTTTTTTACGGCGAAATGAGGCGCCATAAAGTCAGGTCTTTATAACTACGATAACGAGATCAACCTCTTAAAAAATGGTTTTATATGAGTCATCTGCCCTATCTGCGTTTTATTCTAGTCATCTTGCTTTTGGTGAGTGCTTTTTCAGGCTTTACTACTGATGAACTAATCCAAGAAAATACCGAACAAACTCAACGTTCCAACTCCAATACTGAAATCAAGAAGCAAGTTATTGATGTAAACGGCAGGTCTTTATACTTTGTTGAAGTATACAAAGATAGGAACAAAGGACCAAAACCGTTGGTGATTTTTGTCCATGGGACGCCAGGCGGGTGGCACAACCAAGCCAGTTTTTTATATAACGAGTATCTTCGCGAGCATTTCCATATGATCTCCATGGACCGTTTAGGGCATGGCAACTCGGTTGGTGAAATAGAACCGTCGCTGCAAGCGCAAGCGGCCTCTTTTAAAGCTCTACTCGACAGAGATACCACGGGTAACGGGGCTATTATGGTCGGCCATTCCTTAGGTGGCCCAATTATCGCTCGCACTGCGATGGATTATCCAGAACAAGTAAGTGGGTTGGTTTTTATTGCCTCATCCGGTGATCCTAAGCGTAGCCTTAAGTGGTACAACACGGTTGGCGGTTTTTTGCCGGTTAACTGGTTTTTATCAAAGGATTTGAAAGGTGCTAACCGAGAAATTTTGCCCTTGAAAAAACAACTAAAAGCGATGTTGCCATTATGGCAAAACATCACAGTACCAACGGTAATTATTCAAGGTGGTAAAGATAAACTGGTTAACCCGAAAAATGCCGACTTTCTAAAGCAACAACTTGTTAATGCAAAAGTCGAACTGGTGATTGAAGAAGAAGACGATCACTTCCTACATTGGCGGCGACCAAGATTGGTGATAAATGCTTTAGCTGGTTTTATCAATCATAAATAATGCATTAGCGCGGTCACAAGCTAGATCTCCATAGAAAACACCGCTCATTTTTAAATTGTTATGATCGGCGCTGCGGAAGAGATTTATTTGTTAGTTAAAATCTAGGGTTAAAAGCAATCGTTTGGTTTCATTACTCAAGCTTGGTGAACGGTGAACCAGCCCCCCTCCTTCGTTACCTAACCAAGATTCTCCTTTTAACAGTGATGCGTCACCGTGGTTTAGCTGTTGAATATCGCTTTGGTCGCGATAGATGCCGGATTCCGCGTCTGATTTTCCGTTGCTACCACGCCCTAATTTTGAACGGTCAACAATGTGATGAGGTAACCACTCAGTAGCAATACCACTGTAGGTTGTGATCAAACGGGCTGGCACTCGGTCAACATGAAACTTTGGACACATCGCTTTGTCTAATGTGGTAAGACGTAGACCGACTCTTTCTAGATCAAACAGACAACAAAACATTTCAACGATTTGAGCAACATCATAGCTGATGAGTTTTGCCTCAGTATCGCCACCTAAGGTGTTATACAGACCACTAAATGTTTCATCAGGAGTGACTGTGGTGGAGATTCGAAATGTATGGTTTGATTGAAGTATTTTTTGCGCTGCACTCAAGAGCTCTGGCGATAAGGTTCGTTGCCATACTGTGAGATTGATATCGTCCTCGTATATGCTGGCTAAAGCATCTGCGTTTTTTGAGTGTATTGAATTTCGTATTAACGCGGTCTCAGCGTGTTGGGTTGGAGTGTGATTGATATTAAGGTTGTTCATACTCGGTGCTTAAGTGAATTGTTTGTTAATAAAATAAGTTCGGCGCCTTAAAAATAAGTTTGATTAACGTTTGTTAGCTCGTCGGCTTAACAGGTATTAGTTTTCATATTGACCGTTCACGCAGCCAAATAGGCTTTGCTCCCAATCGTGATTCAGTTCGTTGGTGATGATTTCAATTTTGCTTTCATCAAGTTCTTCTAGGGGTATTTCAGTTAGGGCGTCTTGAGTGAGGTTGTAACCAAAACTGCCGTTATTGGTAATAAAAGTTGCTTTGAGTCGGATGGCTTGAACACCACTTAGAAAAACATATAACTTACTTTGATCAAACTCGAACCGTTCATCGAAACGCCAACCAACACTGACGAAGCCCTCGCCTTGGTTAAGCGCTTTAATAAATCCGCATTCAGGAATACGGGTATTAAGCTCTTGATGATCGGCTTCTAATGTTGGTTTATCTTTATCAAAAGAGAGTTTGACATGGCCTTTTTCTGGGTCACCAAGGGTTTCAAGTTCATCGAGGGCTTTATGCCCATCAAGTAATGAAGGGTCTATATCGCCCTGCTCGGCAAACACTAATTGCACATTACTTAAAGAGTGATCTTGCAAATAGCTTGCCAGAGCGTCTTTATCGTTGTCGGTGTATAAGTCTTGTTTGTTGCCAATGATCACGTCGGCAATGGCGATTTGTTCCTTGAACGTTTCGCTCTTTGTATAGCGAGCGTCTGATAATTGCCGAGCATCGACCAAGGTTATGATTTTTTCTACCGCTATGATTTTGCGAAAATTATCATCGTTTAACGTGTGCATCACTTCCTTTGGGTGCCCCAAGCCAGTCGGCTCTATTAACAAGCGATCCGGTTTTGCACGCCTTAGTAACTGCGTGAGTGCAACCCGCATCGGTAGGCCTGCGGTGCAGCACATACAACCGCCGGGGACTTCTTTTATATACACCCCTTGTTGTTCGGAGTATTGCCCTTCAATTAATGCTCCGTCGATCCCGATTTCGCCAAACTCATTGACCAGCACTGCCCACCGCTCGTCTTTAGGCTTTTTCTTCAGCAGTTGCAGAATCGTCGAGGTTTTACCCGTTCCTAAAAAGCCGGTGATTATGTTGGTGCTAATCGATGAGTATTTCATTGGCATTTATTGACATTACAACTAATAAGGGCCGCTTAATAGTCGCGGCCCTTATTAATTGTTGTACTGATTAGTACAGTTGCTTTTTATGTAAATGCTTTATATAACTGCTTAGAAGTCGAAACTAACTCCGACTTCAAAACGACGGCCAGGTGCAGGTGCAAAATCTTTAACAATGGAACTGTGGAAACGTTGTTCATCGTCCGTTAGATTACGACCATGCAAGAAAAACTTAACCTCATTACCTGCAGATAAAGCTAAGCGACGTTGTATGAATAAACTTAAGTCTTCATAGCTGTCGGTAGGCAACTCAAAAGTGGATATGCGGCTCTGACTACTAACGCTCAGATAGTCAACGCTTGCTTCCCAAGAATCGTTATTCCAGGATAGCCCTAGGCCCGCGCGCGCAGAAGGTATGCGTGGTAAGTTAAGATTACCACCGCCGCCATCTAATTCACCGCGCACTGCATCTGCCAAAAAGTTAAGGTCCAGATCGCCGTCAGCAAAGTTCGCTAAATGAATCAAACCTTGTAGATTGAATCCAGTAAAAGTCGCATCAGCTTGTTGCCATAAAAGAACCGGCAAACCGTCCTCTTCCTCACCATTCGCTACCTCAAAGATGTAATTATCGAATTGCATAAAGTAAACGCTAGCGTCAAATTCAAAGCGCTCATTGCCATAACCTGCCGAGAGAGTCAGTGCGGCTACGTCTTCCTTATCTAAGTTAGGGTCACCAATTTCAAAAGAACTAGTCGCCAAGTGTGGCCCATTACTGAAAAGCTCTTCAGCTGTAGGTGCGCGACTTGATATATCAATGATGCCTGCTAATTTTAGATTGTCGCCAACCGAACCAGTCAGACCGAGAGAGGCGCTGAATGAGTCAAAGCTAAGATCTGGTAACTCTTGTGGGCTCGGTGTGTGGTCAACTTGCTCCCAACGTGCCCCGGCTTCTAATTCGGCATTACCCAAGGCTCGCTGTCCAACCCAAAATAAACCAATTGTTTCGGTCTTTACTGGTGGTACAAAGGCTTCCTCACCGACAGCACTGAAATCACGATCACCAAGTTGTACGCCAAACGCACCGTCAAATCCAGCAATAGATTCATGCTTAAGTTCAACGCGGGCTTCAAAAGCTTCATTATCGAATACCGTGCCAGTCTCTCCGTTGCCTTCAAATTCAATATGTTGATAGTCATTCACACCAAGACGAAAGTTAATGCTAGAGATGCCGCTAAACGGGTTGTTTACGCCTGCTTCAATATCAAAACGTGTTTGTTCGAGGTCAATTATTCCTGGGCCTTCTTCTTCCTCTTCCTCTTCCTCTTCGCTTTCTTCTTCATGATGGCCGCCAACGAGACCGTATTCTGCATCTAAAGAACTTACAGAAAAACCAACAAAGCCGCTATCGCCAACAAAGCTAAGACCTACGGCGCCGCCACTGCGTTCTACACGACTACCCTCAAGAATACCAAAGGCTTCTTCCTCTTCTTCTTCACCACCCTCTTCAGCTGCTTCAGCTTCTTCAGCGGCGATTTGAAATGCGGATTCAGCAAAACCAGGAATATCATAATCATCGGCATCACTTAAGAAACCGTCAACGTGTAAGATCACGTTTTCACTCAATGGTGCATCCACTACAAACGCACCATTAGTGGCATTTGCATTGTCTGCGGTGCGTAGTTGCACGCGGCCATCGGTCTCACTAATTGCTTCAGTATGGATACGTGTTGTCGCTACATCTACTACACCGCCAATTGAACCACTGCCGTATAGAAGTGTGCTTGAACCGCGCAATACAGTAACTTGATCGGCAATAAAAGTCTCTGCCCCAACGGCGTGGTCGCCAGACGTTACTGACACATCTAGGGTGTCAATTCTATCTTGGGTGGTTTTTACCCTAGCACCGCCTAGACCGTGAATAATTGGTCGCCCAACCGCGGTTCCAAAACTGGCCGACTGAATACCAGCTTCGCCTGAAAGTGTTTCACCCAATGATGACTGTACGTCCCGTGCAAGCTCATTACCGTTTAGAACCGTAATGTTCTGAGCCGTACCGTTGTCTGCTAGCGGGTGCGCTAGTACTTTAATCTCTTCTAGCTCATCTGGACCTTGAGCTGCTTGAGTACTAAATGGCAGTGTTAGGCCTAGTGACATTCCTAAGGCTAAAACTGCGATATGATTTTTGTTAAACATGTTTGTATCCCTAAGCGAACTGTCAACGACAGGAACGCGATTATTAAATTTGTCGGCACTGATCTGTTGATGCTGGACCGTATGAAAACCAAGTATTTATAACTATCTTCTTAAAACTATTTTGTACCACAATAATTGAAAATAACAGGCAGCGTATAACCACTCACTATCATCAACAATGTTATATTGTAACATAATAAAAAATATGAAGAAAAGCGTTGGAAGCAACGTTTTTATCGTTTATTTCAACACGGCTGCTGCTTTTTTAAGTTGAGATCGATAAGCATTCCTTGCTCTGTGTGTGTCGTTACCAACGACTTCCTGCCCTCGATCTTTAGCCACGAAGGATGCCTGAAGATAGTAACCTGCCCGAATGGCCTCATGCCAGGCAGAATCCATATTTAAAAGAAAAGGATCAACAGATAGCGCTTGTTCAGACAAATAAGGACCAATAAAATCTAGCATTGGTTGACCGATAAACCAGTCGACCTTACCCGCTTTTTCGCGACGATGGTTAATCGGCGCAAGATATTCGATTCTTCGATGACTGTCAGTATTTAATGGTGCTGATGAAAGTCGTGTGTCGTCGGCTCTTAATGTGCCAGCGTAGTGAGCCATTAGCGGCACTCTATCTCCTTGACCGTTTGAGTGTTCGCGTAAAGCCAGTATAGAGGAGGCTACTAATGGCGCATCTGGTGAAAGAACAGATGCGCTTTGATGCCCTACCAATGCAACTACTGCCGTATTTCCAGAAAAGTTACCTCGCCAGATAGAAACTGTTGGAAACACTTCTTGCATAGTATGAGCGATAATTGAGAATTCTTCCTTGGTGAGCTGGTAAAGCGGTAACCATTGCGCATACATGCCGTCGGCATTCAGGCGTTTGAACGCAATTTCGTAATGCTCAACAGCGTAAAGGTTCCCTGCTCCTGCTTTCCAAGGAATGAATAGATCACTAATGATGAGATCGTAGGTGTTTTTGGAACCACGTAATACATTTCGGCCATCTTCTGCTATCACAGTAACACGCGAGTCGTTATATAAGCCGTTGGTATGGTCTGCGAAGAATTCCTCTGATGCGCGTATCGCCGATGGGGCTATTTCAGTAACCACCACTTTATCGACTTTATAATTAAGAGCGGTGCCTGCGGTAATACCAGTACCCAAGCCTAAATAAAACAGATTCTTTGGGTCTGAGTGCAATAGCATCGGCAGGTGCGTTTGCATTTGCTGTGTAGTCAAATCACCAGTCCCGCCAAGCGTATACCAGTTATTCATTTTAGTGCGTAAATGACCATCGCGACGCACTACAGCAACAGTGGCATCGGCTCCTTCCCATACTTTAAGTAGCGTTTCATTTTTGCCCACTGCATCTATTCTGACCACAGGAAGTTGGTTAGTGTCCATCAAAGTGATAAGCATTAACACCGCACCAATCGGCATTAATTTTGCAGCGAATTTTTTTATGTTGCTTGAATAGGCACTATTAGTAGAATTATCAGCGTTACTTTTCACTGGACGCGCTATTAAAAGCCAAAGTGCGGCGCCAATATAAAGTATTGCAATGGCTCGTATGCTTGACCATAAGCCAATCCAGTCTAGCAAGATAAAACCAGCTGCAAACGAACCGAGGATTGCACCAATGGTATTAATGGTAACTAGGCGACCCACTGTTTCACCAGGACCTCTATGAACATTATTTGCCAGTTTTGGACTGGTGCTAGTTAGTTCAGGATTGTTCTTAGTCGGCTCAAGGCTGTTCTCAGCCAGCTTAAATAAGTAAGGAAGCAGTATCCCTGTTACTACAGTAGGTGGCCCGATAACAATGGTAGTGATCAAGAAAATCTGGAACAAATATTCGAAAAAATTTTCATCGCCTGCTAAGTAGACCCCGCCGTCAGTCAAAAAATAAAAAAGTATTGGAGATGCACCAATAAGTAGTGCGATTCCAGAGAGCAGCACAGGTAAGAACCAATTTGCGTTGATTTGTCGTCTAGCTAGGTTGCGAGCAATGGCTGCACCCAGCGCCAAGGCAATTAGAAACACTGAGAGAATGGCTGAATAACTATAAACTGAATTGTGCAACACCTGAGCAAACATCCTTACCCATAGGACTTGCAAGGCTAAAGAAGCAAAACCAGATAACCAAGCCAACTCACTCAACTTTTGTGGCGCAATTGTCTCGATTCCCTCCTCTACTTTTCCAGGATTCTGAACCGAGGGTACTCCAGCCTCTTGCGCGGCTGCATTTCGACCCAACCCTATTGCTACTACCCCAACTAGAAGCGTAGCGCCCATGGCGAATAAATACGAAAAGTCGATCCCTAAGACTCTCGGTAAATAGAACCCGGCTACAATTGCACCGCTAGCTGCACCGAACGTATTGATGGCGTATAGACTTGAAGCTCGTTCCCCTAAGGTATCGCGGTTTCTAACAAGGTATTGAGTCATCACTGGCAAGGTGCCTCCCATAAAAAAAGCGGCTGGGAACAACAGTAACAAAGCTAATACGAATTTTGCTAGCGTAAATACTATCGGCGCGTTTTCAAAAAAACTGAATAGAATGGGGTAAACTCCGTCGTAAGCGAAATAGATAACAAAATAAAGAACCGCACTCAATGTGATGCAAAGCTCGAGAAGACCATAGCTTAATAATGGTCGAGCAAGTGTTGATGCTCTGAGCCCCCAATACGCATTCCCTGCTGCAATACCTGTGAAGAAAGCCGTTAGTGTTGCCGCTGTTGCTTGAGCGCTATTACCAAACAACAGTGACAGCTCTTTTATCCATAATACTTGGTAGATCAAGGCTGCTAATCCAGAAACAAAAAACAGCGCAAAGACGATACCGAGTCTGAGTGCTTTCGGTTCCGTGGTCATTTTAAATTCAATTTATTCTCTTCTTAAGACGGGCTTTTATTTAACTATCTGTTCTTATTATTATTTATGCTGCACCGTTGTGGCATGCGTTGCAGATGCAATTCATTTCGAGTTGGGGATTGTTTATATAAAACCCAGCTTGCTCAATAGTTTGTTTCAATTCTTTGAATTCATCCCAACTTATACTTAATTCCGTTACTTTTAAGCATTGCTTGCAAATCAAAAAATTTGATGCATGGTGCTGGTGATCACAATTAATATGGGAGCAAACAATGAATTTATTGGCTGTTTCTAACTTGTGTACTAGTTTCTTCTCTTGCAAAAAATCTAACACTCTATAGACCGTTACGACTGGCACAGGCTCATTAAAAGTTTCCTTATATGAATCGACGAGTTCGTATGCTGACACGGCCTTTGCGGACGCCATCAAAATAGCAAATACGTTTACCCTCTTTTTTGTAACTCGCACCCCATGAGCCTTTAACTCTTGTTCGGCGATCTCTACTATCTCGTTTGTGGTGTTCATTGCATTTACCATGACTTTTCAAATACAGAGGTGTTATAGCGAAACGGGTTCAATAATTAAAATGATTCGACCGTTAAATATCTCGAACGCAAAAACCGTTCCATTCTAGATATGAAACTCTATTTACTTTCAAGTTTTTCCTGCTAATCAATTTTTTAGCACATCTAACTGTAATGTTACATCATAATATAAAGCATGTTAACATTGAGGGATGTATGTCGCTCAAACGCTAAAAAATAGTGGCCGTCTAGCGTCCATAATTATGGTGCTGGGTGTGGTGTGCTTACCTGGAATGCAAAATCTGACCATTGAGCATGACATCGCACACGCTTGGCACAACCATGAAGAAACTGAACTTTGTGAAATTCTGGATTTTTATGGGTCGAGCACTTTATTAATAGCAGCCGAGCTACCACTACCTTCATATTTACATAGCGAAGGGGACATCGCAGTGCCTTCTTCCGTCGACCTTGATGCGAAAGTAAATATTATTCACAGAACTCGTGCTCCCCCCTCTCCCTCACATAGTTAGTATCCCTATTATTGTGTACAAGTAGCAATTTGTACATGTAATTCATTGCAATCAACTTATTTTTAATATCGGATTCCGCTTAAACGATAGGTGGGACCTGATCCCGTTGATTGTTCTCTCGCTCAGCAAAAATTAATTGAGCAACATTTAATATTATTAGAAGATCGAAATGAAGATTAGAAAACTTATCGTGGCCGTAGCCATCAGTTTGAGTATCACGGCAGTCAATGCACAAAACAGTGCCTCACAAAATACGGACTTAGAAGAGGTAAAAGTGGTTGGTAAACGCGCCTACCAAGGTGACTTTGATTTGCTAGAGATACCCCAATCGGAATCTATTTTAAACGGAGAGTTACTCGAGGATTTCGGTGCGTATGACCTAAGTGCCGTACTTGATCTTTCTGCATCAGTGGCGCGCCAGAATAACTTTGGCGGCTTGTGGAATAGCTTCTCAATCCGTGGTTTCTCTGGTGACATCAACTTACCAAGTGGCTATTTACTGAACGGCTTTAATGCTGGGCGTGGCTTTGCTGGCCCTCGAGATACGGTTGCCATTGAGTCTGTCGAGGTATTAAAAGGCCCCCGTGGCGCCTTATTCGGTCGTGGCGAACCAGGTGGAACAGTCAATTTAGTTACTAAACGCCCAAAATTTGAAACCGGTGGTGACGTACAAGCCACTATTGGCAGCTGGAATCAACTGCGAGTAAGTGGAGACTATCAAACGGTACTCGGAGCAGATGAGAACGTTGGTTTCCGTATTGTCGGTTTTTACGAAGACGCTGAAAGTTTTCGAGAAACAGTTGAAACAGAGAAATTTGGTTTATACCCATCGGTGGTATGGCAAGCAACAGACAAAACTCGTCTGACTTATGAACTAGAATACACTGATCAAGCCGTACCTCAAGATCGTGGCGTTTCTTTCACTGAGGAATTCGGTTTTACCCCACGTGAAACTTTTACTGGCGAACCTGGCGATGGCCCCATTGATCTTGAAGTAATCGGTCATCAATTTGAAATTCAACACGATATTTCAGATACCTGGAGTTTTCTCGGTGGTTTTGGTTTCCGAGAAACCACATTATTCGGTAATGCTACAGAACCAAATTTTGACGGGCGCCAGACCTTATTTTTAGATGGTCAAACCCTTTCACGATTCTTCCGTTTTAGAGATTTTGATTCCGACTATACAGTGCTAAGAGCCGAATTAGAGGGCGAATTTAATACCGGCGGTGTTAGACACCGTTTGATCGTCGGCGCAGACTATGACGAATTTAATAGTAGTATATTTATTCTACGCGCTCGTGGCGGATTTCTTGGCACAGATGCAAGCAACATAGATCTCGCAAGTTTAAACGCTGAGTCCTTTTTATTATTAAACGTCTTGGACCCTGTTTTTGGCCAATTCCCTACGCCAACACCAGGGCCAAACACAGATACTGACGAACTATTACAAGGCTTTGGAATCTATATTCAAGATCAAATTAATATTACTGATCGATTTCAAATTCGTTTTGGTGCTCGCTTTGATGACTTCGAACAAGAGCTTAATGGTGAGCCCACGATAGAAGATACGCGTGTTTCCCCGCAATTTGGTGCCGTATATCGAGTTAACGATAACGTGAGCGTGTACGCATCTTATGGTGAGGGCTTTCGCCAGCAAACTGGAACCGATTTTAATAATCAGCAATTTGATCCTAATATTACTGAGTCTGCTGAAATTGGCATAAAAGCGCAATTGGATATTGGCACAATATCGCTGACTGCGTTCCAAGTAGACCAGAGTAATAATATCGTCAATGACACTAGCCTCGCAGCACAAGCAGCGGGCGGTTTTAATTTAGCAGCAGCTGGTGAAGCTGAAAGCCAAGGTATCGAATTTGATGCTAATCTAACATTTGGCGATGATTTTAATTTGTGGATCTCATACGCTTATACTGATGCGGTATTCACCAGCACTAATCCAGACCGAGATTTTGGTGCAACAGTTGAAGCAGGTGACCAATTGATTAACTCACCTGAGAATCAACTTAGTATTCAGCTAAGCAAGGGATTGAATATTTCTAATTGGGACGCTGAAGTCGGTGCGGGCGTATTGTATGTAGATGAGCGTGCGGGCTTCACGGGTTTTGACTTTGACTTACCAAGTTACACCACTACTCGTTTATTTGGTCAGATAAGCCCAAGTGATAGCTTTACTGTACGAGTAGACATTGACAATGTACTTGATGAGACATTCTTCACCAATTCATTCGCCAATGTATGGGTGCGGCCAGGCACGCCGAGACAATTTCGTTTGTCTGCCAGTTACGCCTTCTAGTTCGATTTTTAGTCTTTAGGGATACACATTCCTGCATTGTATTTTAATGCAAATACAATGCAGGAAACTGTCCAAATTAGCGTTAAACTAACGCCTACTTAGGTATTGAACTGAAGATATTAAACTGAATTTATAATGGCGACTCTTGAAGCTGAAAACCTTTCTATAAATCGCGGCGGTAAGACGGTCGTAAAAGACCTGTCTTTTGCTATTCAACAGGGAGAAGTATTTGGCCTTTTAGGTGGCAACGGTGCAGGTAAATCTACTACCCTGCTCGCCTTTTTAGGGTTTTTACCAACAACTAAGGGATTAGCAAAAGTGAATGGCGTTGAGGTATCCAACGATGCCGCAGCCGCACGTAAAGCAATCGCATATTTGCCTGAATCTGCTAATTTGTATCCGCACTTAACGGCCAGAGAAAACATTGAGTACTTTTTATCTTTGGCTAAAGTACAACGCAATACTGCAGATATCGATGCTGCACTTAATCAAGTGCGCTTAGCAGATGATGCTTGCAATCAACGATTATCGTCATACTCAAAAGGAATGCGTCAAAAAGTAGCCATCGCTGTTGCGATACTTCGTCAAGCCCCTATTCTTTTTTTGGACGAACCAACCTCTGGTCTCGACCCAGTGGCGATAGATGAATTCAACCAGCTTATTACAACTTTATCTGCAGCGGGTACCACCGTGTTGATGGTCACGCATGATGTGTATGGCGCTTGTCAGGTGGCTGATAGAATTGGTCTGCTCAAACAAGGTGAATTGGTTGGGCTATTTGAAGCAAACGACAATGAGCGCATTGCTGTTGATGAAGTTCATCGAGCATTTTCATCAGGAGTATAGTCAGTGAGCACCGCAACCACCATCGCTGCCGAGGAATGGCGCTACTGGTCTAGAACCAAACTAGGCGCTGTTGCAGCGGTGTTGGCTCTTATTTTGGTATGTGTCTCCGTGTTTTCCTCATTGAATCAACAAGCTCAGGAAAAAAATACTCGTGAATCTTTGCAAATAAAATCGGAAGAAACGTTTCGCAGTCAGCCGGATCGCCATCCGCATAGAATGGTGCATTATGGCCACTACGTTTTCAGAACACCTACCGCGCTTGCGGCACTTGACCCCGGTGTTGACCCATATACTGGCACAGTCATTTTTTTAGAGGGCCATCGGCAGAACTCGGCTACTTTTTCGGCAAGTTATGACGGCGCTCAAGCCGGGCCTTTCGCTAGCTTAACGCCTGCCCTAGCCTACCAATTATTAGTGCCACTTGTTCTTATTGTGATGGGCTTTGGTATAGTTGCACGCGAACGTGAGGCAGCCACCGATCGACAACTAGTAACGTCCGGTATATCGCCACTGTCTATTTGGTTTGGTAAAACCATCGCCTTATTTGGTGTTGCTGCATTGATGCTAATACCCATGCTGATCGGCGTTGCTGTGTCAGAGGGTATGAATAGCCTTGGTTTTGGGTTCTTCGCTATGTATGCCTTGTACTTATCCACGTGGGTATTGATTATCACCGCGATCTCTACTTGGTCGCGCAGCACCTCAGTCTCATTGCTTATCTTACTGTCACTGTGGACTGTTGTTTGCTTATTATCGCCGCGATTAGTCGCTAGCACAGCGAATTCCACGATTCCGACTCAGAGCCAAATTGAAACAGATATGGATGCGATTGTTGCCATGAGAGGCGCAGGTGATGGCCACAATGAAAATGACCCCGCTTTTAATAAACTAAAAGCCGATTTATTGAAGAAATATGAGGTCCAAGAAGTTGTAGATTTACCTATTAATTTTCGTGGCGCCGTTGCGTCCGCTAGCGAAGCTCATCAAGCTGAAGTTCTCAGTGAGTTCGCTGAGAAACGTATAGCGAAGCAGGTTGCGCAAACGGATTTCGTAAAATCACTTGAATTTGTATCACCGTTTTTAATTTTGCAATCGGCATCAATGATTGCCGCCGGCACTGATGGTAGAACCCATCACCGCTTTTTGCGAGAGGCGGAAGCGGTTCGTATTGAGTTTGTACAAGGCCTTAATAAGGCTCACATAGAGAAGTTAGATTACACCGTCGATATCAATAGAAGTAAAAACGAAGAATCGAGTCGGCGTGCTCGAGTCGATGCTGATAACTGGAGCGTGTTAAGCGATTTTCGTTTTGAAGCTGACCCAGCATCAACTCGTTTGCAGCGTTTGAATCAAAGTTATTTGATCATCTTTGCATGGATGCTGTTGTTTGCATTCCTTGGTTTTTTAGGCGCCCGCCGTTTGCCTGAGACTGACTATGAGTAGTTTTTTTCCCAGGCCTGTGTTTAGAGAGCTGAGATTAGCTTTAAGAGACAAAGTTGTATTATTTGCTCTTCTTGGCGTTACGTTGTTATCCACTTATTCAGTAATAAACGGACTGAAGGAATCAGCCGCTGAGCAAGCAACTATCGAACGAGTAACTCAGCTAGTCAAAGAAGACCGCAAATACAACTTAGCCAAACAAACTGACCCTGGTGGCGCAGCCTTCTACGCGTTTCATTTTACCTATGACTCGCCCTCTTCTCTAGCGTTTGTTTCGCGGGGTGTCCGCGACGATCTTCCTTGGAAACATCGGATACGTATGCTGGCGCTAGAGGGTCAAATATACGAGACTGATTCAAGTAATCCAGAACTATCCCGAATTGGTAAATTAGATTTCGCCTTTGTGGCTGCTTTTTTACTGCCACTATTAACTATTTTGCTTTTATACGACCTGCGTGCCGTAGAATTACGCAATAACCGTTGGGCATTTTTGTCTGTCACGAGTGGCAATGGTAATCGGCTACTTTGGGGTCGAGCCTTAATACGTTCAGCTTTGCTGTTTGTCGGCATACTGATACCGTTCATTATTGCCGCGATAATTAATAACTCGGGCGCTTTGGATGCTTTACTAGTCATCGCAGCCGTTGTTATCAATCTGTTCTTCTGGTGCTTTATCGCACTTCTTGTTTTAACCCGAGTTGAGTCGGGGCCAACCACAGCGGCTTTGTTATTAGGTTGTTGGTTTGTGTTCTCGGTAGTTATCCCGATTGGTGGTAAATACATTGTAGAACAATCAATCGTTGTACCTAAGGGCGGCGAGATATTGCTAACCCAGCGAGAAGCGGTCAATGATGCTTGGGATCTACCCAAAGCAGCGACCATGACACCATTTATAGAGCGTCACCCTCAATGGTCTAATGCACCCGAAATAGCAAAGGCATTTCAATGGAACTGGTATTACGCATTTCAACAAGTTGGCGACCAGACGGTTGAAAAAATGTCTGAAGAGTTGCGTCGTGGAATTGCGAGTCGCGATCAAGCAATGAGTTTAGTATCACTTGTGTCACCGCCACTCTTAACAAGTCGTTTGTTATCACGAGCGGCGAATACTAATATAGCCGCATTTCAGCGCTATGACAGTTGTGTTCGAAGTTTTCACTCGAGCCTACGAGAGTTTCATTACCCCATGCTTTTTGGTGACGTCGCCTACTCGACTGAGCAAATGCGCAATCTGCCAACCTTTATCCCTTGTAATGGTTTGAGTTAGGGTTAAAATCGATAATGCTGCTATAGACCCAATTCCCGATAAACCTTAAGTCT
>CAZJWW010000014.1:0-6185 GCA_964549895.1 uncultured Gammaproteobacteria bacterium | reverse complement strand
TAAACCTTAAGTCTCGATAAACCTTAAAGAGAAATACCATGAAAGCAATGATCATTAATGCCTATGGCGGCAGCGATGTTTTTGAACACGCTGAAATCGATAAGCCTGAAGTATCAGCGGGACATGTTCTAGTTAAAGTATCCGCCACCAGTGTTAACACGGTTGACACCATGATTCGCCAAATGGGGCAAGAGTTACCTCTGTCTCCGCCATTACCTGCGGTATTAGGCATGGATTTTGCAGGCACTATCGAAGAAATTGGTGCTGATGTTAATGGTTTCAAGGTTGGCGATGAGATATACGGTTGTGCGGGTGGCTTAGCCAATCTTCAAGGTGCGTTAGCAGAATATATGTTGGCAGATGCTAAACTGGTGGCACTAAAGCCAAAATCAATTTCAATGAGAGAAGCGGCAGCTCTGCCCTTAGTTGGTATTACCGCTTACGAAGGTTTGGTGCGCGCCGGTGTTGGAAAGAATCAAAAAGTATTAGTGCATGGAGGGTCCGGTGGCGTTGGTCACGTGGCTTTGCAACTAGCGAATTATTTGGGTGCTGATGTCTATTCAACAGGCGGTGGTGACGCGCAATTGAGCTTGATTGAAAGCCTGGGTGCAACGGGCATCAACTATCGTTCGCAACCGGTTAGCAATTATGTGGAGGCTTATACCGAAGGCAATGGATTTGATGCGGTTTTTGATTCAGTCGGTGGTGAAAACATGATTAAGTCGTTTGAGGCAGTTACCCTTAATGGCCACGTGGCAACAACCGTCTCAATGTTGGAAATTGACCTCACACTAGCTCACATGAAAGGATTGTCGCTGCACGTTATCTTTATGCTAATCCCCATGTTGCACGATTATAAGCGCGAGCAACATGGCGATATATTAAGTAAATTGGCGACCATCGTAGATGAAGGTAAGCTGAAGTTAAAAGTCGATAGTGAGCACTTTGACCTAAGCGAAGTGGCAAAAGCACATGACCGTCTTGAGAGCGGCAAAGCAATGGGCAAGGTTGTTGTGTCTGTGTGAATTGGCAGCGATGATTAACCTGAATATCGCTAGATTTATTTTCATTCAACTAAAAGCACTAGATACCTAACATTAGGCACGTATAAGCCATCTATAATAAGCCCTTGGATAGAAATAAAAAACTGATGAGTTATAATGCCTCAATGGCTGACAATAATCGTCGGTCGGACTAATATTCGATAAGGAACGTAGATCATGACAAATCAAATAAAATGCGCACTCCTAACGCTACTATTGTTGGTGTTCGCCAACCCAGCTCAATCGGGCCATCACGGTGAAGGCCACCATGAAAAAGAGAAGCATGACGAAGATCATGAAGGAGAATCTCTGGAAGCGCACAATCACGGTATTGCAGAGCTTTTCATAGTACTTGAAGGGCGAGAATTACAGATTGAACTGCACACCCCTGCGGCAAACTTAGTAGGGTTTGAGCATGAGGCGAAAAATGCTGAACAGAAAGCTCAAGTTGAGAGCGCTAAGCAAACTTTGGAAAATGCTAGCGACCTTTTTCAGATAAGTTCTGGCGCTTGCGAACTCAGTGACTATGAGCTCGATTTAGGCGATCTCGCTGGAGAAGAAACCGCGCATGACGATGAAGAGCACCATGACGACGAAGACGGTGATGATAAACATCACGAAGATGAACATCATGATGATGCAGATGAGGATCATGACGAAGTTCATAATGATGAAAATACGCACAGCGACATTGAAGCCGAGTATCACTACAACTGTGCGAAGCCGGATTCAATTAGCTCCTTAGTTACAGCAATTCCTGATGCATTTCCTGGTGTTGAGTCATTGGAAGTGCAATGGATAGTCAACGGCCGACAAGGAGCGATTAAATTAGAAAAAGACCAGCGTGAAGTTGTCTTTAAATAGACAAAATTATCTTTAACCGCTAAAAAGCCTTGAAGGAGTTAATGTGAAGTCCACACCTTTTATTTTTGACAAAGCCGCTATTGGCCTATCACTATTTTGTGCTGTGCACTGTCTACTACTCCCGGTTACGCTGATAATGTTACCGTCACTAGCAGCAACCACGTTTGGCGGAGAAGAGTTTCATCAGTGGATGCTTGTTGCAGTGCTACCAATTAGTCTATTAGCACTGACCTTAGGGTGTAGAAAACATCGGGAAATGAGCATCATGCTCCTGGGGTTGATGGGGCTCATCATTATTCTAGTGGCAGCGCTGTTTGGCCACGACTTATTTGGGGAGATTGGTGAAAAAGTGGCCACCCTACTCGGCGCATCGCTGATTGCCTTAAGTCATGTGCGCAACCAATCTCTATGCCATCAGCACAACTGCGATCACTAAGAAGTAGTTGCGGGTTTTATAAACAGGAGTTGCGGGTTTTATTAAGAAGGAGTTGCGGGTTTAGCGTTAATATAAACCGTACTAGAGTAACTAAGTATTTCTCCTTCGTGCTCACCGCTGACGGTGACAGTGATTATATCAACACCCTTCTCTTTTACGCGAAAACGTGCCGTGGCCGTGCCGTTTAGGCCTTCTAACTCAATATCTTGATCCAACATCTCAACATTGTCATTAGCGGTGAATTGCAGACTTACATTTTTTGCCTTCGGAGGCAAATCATAGTCAATTTCAATATTGGCATCTTCATTGGTCGTAACTAAAGTAGCGCGAGGATGTTTTACCTTAAAGATCTTTTCTTTTTTAGGCAGATTCCGTAAAGCGGCAGCGCCCTGTGAGCTATTGAAAAAGCCACCGTTGCCGCCATCGCCATAATAATGATCCAAACAGGCATTCGCTTGCGTTCCCAATAGAGACAAACTCAATGCCGCGCTTGATATCCAAATTTTCTTAATCATATTCATTCCTCTAAACTCTTTGGCACTTCTTGCTACTTTTTTTGTTGCTCATCAGCACTCATTGCTGATCACTTATTTCGTATAGTGCCACATCGGCAGCTGCCATACTGTATGCCGCATGAGCAGTGTCATTAACCTCGCCTACCGTCGTCAGCAAACCCGAAATCCAATAAGGCTGCTCGATCGAATCGATTTTTACGCCTTCGCTATGCTTCACAAATACTATTTGATTTGGCGGCGGCGGCGGACTGTGTAAACATGCTCCAAAATATGGTACCAGAAAAAACTCGGTTACTACAAAGTTCTCATCAAATTCCAGAGGCACAATAAACCCTGGAAGGCGTATATTCTTGCTGTCAAAGGTAGCCACAACGTTGTCAGAAACTAATGCTTTCTCATAAGCGGTTTCGGCCGCACCACCTAGATTTGACTGTATTTGGCTGTCAATCTGATCTTCCTCAGACCCATCCACAATGGAATCCAGAAAGTCAGGCCGATTGCGCAAAGCTTCCAGATCATTCTCAGGGATAAGTTCTATCCAATCAATGGTGCTGAATTCATTGCTCGAGCCGTTATTCTCATCAGCCTGATTACAGCCAGCACTTAATAGCACTGCAAGGCTTAAGAGTACGGTAGTTACGGATTTGAAGGAACTATATAAACGTATTTTTAACAAAATTTCTCCGATGTCTGGATGCTTACTATTACCGTCCATTTTGGGCGGATATGGGTTAAATTGTGCATCCGTGGTCAGTTAATACATTGACTGTTATAATATAGCATACCCATATTCGATGCCATTATTGACCTGTCTCAGGAGACCGTTTTTTTGGTTGTGTCCTTACAAAACCTGATATTCCATTACGGAAGTGCTGATGCGCCGATATTGGATATTCCCCAGTGGTCGGTGCAATCGGCTGAGCAAGTGTTCCTGCATGGGCCTTCTGGCGCGGGTAAATCCACCCTATTGAATTTGCTGGCCGGCATTCTTCTGCCAAACTCAGGATCTATCGAAATTTTCGACAAAAAAATCAATGCCATGAGTGGCAGCCAACGTGACAAATGGCGTGCTAGACACATCGGTGTGGTATTTCAGCAATTCAACCTTATTCCCTATCAAAACGCCGTAAATAATATCAAACTGGCCGCGGAGTTTGCCGGCAAGGCTAATAATGCAACCGAGCGAGCACATCAATTATTGGAAGCACTTGGTATAGAAAGTCATCTATTTGATCAACCATCAGCGCGCCTTAGTATAGGTCAGCAACAGCGGGTAGCGATTGCCAGAGCCATGATCAACCAACCCGAACTATTGATTGTTGATGAACCGACATCTGCCTTAGATAGCAAAAATCGAGATGCCTTTATGGCATTACTATTAGAGCAAGTAGAACAACAAAAAACGGCGTTGGTGTTCGTTAGCCATGATCTCGGGCTTGCTAGTGCTTTTGCTAGAACCGATTCGCTGACCGATATTAATCAGGCGAGTAGGGAAACCTGATGTTTTTACGTTTAGCCCTATCCAGTCTTTGGAGCCGTAAGGGTTCCGTATTACTCACCTTTTTAGCAATTATGGTCAGCGTATTTGTGCTACTGGGTGTAGAACAAATTCGACAGCAAGCGAAAAATAGTTTTGGCAATACCGTTTCAGGCATTGACCTGATTGTTGGGGCACGGACTGGGGATATAAACCTGCTGCTTTACTCGGTATTTCGACTTGGCAACGCCACTAATAATATTTCTTGGAAGAGCTATCAGTCCATTGTCGCCGACCCCAATGTGGCTTGGACTATTCCTATTTCTTTAGGTGATTCGCATAAAGGATACCGAGTAATGGGAACCACCACCGATTATTTTGAATATTTTCGATTTGGCAAGGACAAACCTTTGGTGCTTGCCGACGGCGTGGCCTTCTCTGACTTGTTTGATGTGGTATTGGGCGCTGAAGTAGCGCGCACACTAGGTTATCAATTAGGTGATAGATTAGTGCTTGCTCATGGGTTGGGCAGCACCAGTTTTAGCAACCATGACGACAGCCCATTCAGCGTTAGCGGCATTCTCAAAGCCACTGGCACGCCCGTGGACCGCACACTGCATGTTAGCCTTGAGGGTATCGAGGCTATTCACGCTGAATGGGAAGATGAATCAGAAAGCGCAACGGCATCGAACGAAACTGGCTCGACTTCTGAAAAAGGTTTAGCACCTAAGACAATTACGGCTTTTATGCTCGGTCTCAAGTCAAAATTTGATACCTTCAGTTTGCAGCGGCAGATTAATACCTATCGAGAGGAACCTCTTTTGGCCATTCTTCCTGGCGTAACGCTAACAAGTCTATGGCAACTCATGTCGGCAATGGAAAATACGCTACTGGTGATTTCTTCTTTAGTCTTACTTGCGTCATTACTGGGGCTTGCTGCAATGTTGTTAGCATCAATCAGAGAGCGACAACGCGAGATTGCGGTAATGCGAGTTATAGGCGCCTCTCCATGGTTCCTGATGTCATTAATTGTAGCGGAGGCAGTGCTGGTAACGCTAGCCGCCACCCTTACAGCAATCTTGTTACTTCGTATAACAACAGGCTTATTGGCAAATGTTCTTGCTGAACGATTCAGCCTATTTATAGAATCCGACTTATTTACGCCCCAATCTATTCTCTATATAGCCATCGTTATTGTTAGCACTATGATCATCGCATTGATCCCCGGCATTTCTGCCTATCGACAAGCGCAGCATCAGCAATTAGTGTAGGAGATAGCGTTTTACTTAACTAGCGCCTATTACACGCTAATTCATCTATTGTTCCTAAGTGTTAATCAGTTTCAATATTCGACAGCATGTAGACGTGGTTGGGGTCATTGAGGTCTGCAAAATCGGCGGCGGCTTGCTCAATTTGATGCAGCATTGCGTCAAAAGTAGAGGTACTGAAAGTTTGTAGATCAGTAACCTTGACCGCCCCAGTCATTAGTTCACGCATTATCTTGTCTTTGAATTTTTCTTCTTTTTCAATATAGGTGATCGCGTAGTCGTCATCGAGATTGGCTATATCGGCGGCCGCGATGATAGCCTTATCGAGACCACCCAACTTATCGACAAGCCCATGCGTATGCGCGTCTGCGCCGCTCCACACTCGTCCTTGGGCAACTGCATTCACTTCTTCGGTGGTCATTCCACGTGAGTCAGCTACACGCTGTAGAAACTCTCGGTAACCGTGTTCAATCATTTCTTGAATCGTTTCACCTACCTCGGGTGGTAATTCTCGGTCTAGACGAACACCGGCTAGGGGCGCTGTGCTCACACCGTCTACTTGAATGCCGAGATGTTCGGCAA
>CAZJWW010000013.1:0-31028 GCA_964549895.1 uncultured Gammaproteobacteria bacterium | reverse complement strand
TCGACCATAAATTATCAAGCCATTATTTTCAGTGATTTCAGCATAATCACCTTGCGCCCAAACATCACCATAACGTTCAAAATAAGTCGCTTCATATTTTGCCTTATTCGCGTCCCCCCAAAAATACACGGGCATTGATGGAAATGCTTTTACACAAACCAATTCGCCTTTTTCCTCGCGTATCGCTACGCCTTCATCATCCCAAATTTCCACCGCCATGCCCAAACCACAGCACGCGATCTCGCCACGATAAAGATTGCTTGAAGGGTCACCTAATACAAAACAAGATATAATATCGGTACCGCCAGAAATAGAAGCTAAATAGATTTCTGGCTTTATAAACTCATAAACGTAATCAAAACTTTCAGCCAGCAATGGAGAGCCTGTAGAATTCATAACGCGCAAGGACTTGAGATCAAAGGATTTAGCAATATTGAGTTTTTCCTTTTTGAGTGCATCAATATACTTCGCCGAAGTGCCAAAATGAGTCATTGATTCAGCATCAGCATAATCAAAAAGCACCGTTGGACTTGGATAAAACGGATTGCCATCATAAAGCAACACAGTGGCCTCAGAGGCTAGGCCGACTACCAACCAATTCCACATCATCCAAGTACAAGTAGTGAAATAAAATAGTCTGTCTGCTGGTTTTACATCATTGTGTAATTGATGTTCCTTTAAATGCTGCAGCAATGTGCCGCCAGCGCCGTGGACAATACATTTCGGTGCCCCGGTAGTACCGCTGGAAAACAAGATAAAAAGTGGGTGGTCGAATGGTAACTGCTCAAACACAATCACAGATCTTTCAAAAACTTTTAGGTAATCTTGGTAGACAGTGTTTTTAACCCTACTTGCTATGCTAGGCTCGCCAAGGTCTTTATCACTGACAGTGCCTAAATAGGGTACGAGTACCAGTTGTTCTAAGGATGGCAATTGGTCAATAATTTCTTCGATTTTTTCACGGTTGTTGATTTCTTTGCCACCATAAAAATACCCGTCAGCGGCAATTAATATCTTGGGTTCTATTTGCCCAAAACGATCCAACACGCCGCGCACACCAAAATCGGGTGAACAGGAACTCCAAATCGCGCCAATAGAACTCACGGCTAACATAGCAACGATGGTCTCCGGCATATTGGGCATGTAGGCGGCAACTCTATCCCCTGCAACCAAACCCGAGGCTCGTAGTGCCTGCGCCATTCGAGATACATCAGCCTTTAATTCTTGCCAACTGAGTCTAGTTTTAACTCGATCTTCGCCCCAAAAAACTAAGGCGTCATCCGATTCTTTAACTTTTTTATTATTAAGTAGATTTTCTGCAAAATTTAAGCGTGCTTCAGGAAAAAAGTTCGCATTTAGCATCGAATTATTTGGCTCAAAGAAAACCTCGCCTTTGTCACCTACCACGCCGCAAAATTCCCAAATTTCCGACCAAAATTCACCGATATTATTTATCGACCAAGCATGTAAGTCCTGATAGCCATCAATAACAATCGATTTATTGGAAGCCAACTGTTCTCTGAAACGATTTATGTTTAAAGAAACACGCTGCGCATCCGAGCATTGCCATATTGGAATAGTCGCTGATTCGGAATTCATTCAGTTTAAAATGTTTTAAAATTTAAGTTCTGGCATTTAATGCTTAGGGTCGCTTTCTCTATCTAGTACCCAATCAGTCATTAACTCTTTTATTTTTGTTTGATACCGCTGATTGTGCAATTCAGCTTTTGTTCGAAATGAATCAAGCAGCGTTTGGGGAATCTTAATGCTAATTAATTTAGATTTTTCATTACGATTGACTTTACCTCCATGGACCTGTCTAAAATCATCAAGAAAGCGCGCTATTTCATTCGGAGTCATTTCCGCACACCGCTCTAAGTATTCATCACTGAAATATTGTATGGCTTTCATTTAGCTAATTTTTCCAATGCAATAACATCTTGCAAATCTTGAGGTCTACCCGCCCGCTGTTTCATTTTAATAAGTTGTTTTCGATTTAGTAGAGGCACGGTAGTAGCACCAACCTTTATTAACTTTCTAAAATTGGGGTTTAAATCATAATCGATAATAATATCAACTTGTTCGGTCAAATTATTTGGGTTAAAAAAATTCCATCCAATTAGATTACGGTTTTCGATATATTCATCGCGAAAATTAAAAACATCAGTGGCGCTAATCGGTAACCTCGAAACCAAGCCAATATCATTTAAGGCCGCTTCTGCAACGACTAAACATTTACGCGACCATTTAATAACGAAATCGATATCAACCGTGCCACGCGGTGCGCCATGCAGTGCTACCGCATGACCACCAACCAATGCATAATCGAGCTGCCGTTTATTTAAGGCCAAACAAAGTCGTTCTAGAAAAATCATTTTTAAAGTATATACCGGTATATACTTTACTGCAAAATCACGACGCAAAATATAGATCCGCGTACCGAATTTTTCTAATTACGGATTACTCCAGATACACCGATTCCACGCGGATCAGAAGCTGCATTGGTTTCTCCAAACTGGCTTTCCACCATTTGTAGATCACCAAATTCCCAGCCGTGGGGTTCAACTCTATAACCTTTCTTAAGCAATTCGGTTTGGGTCGCTTCAGGCAGAGGCAAACTTACGCTCATAGTAATTAAATCAGGTGGCAACAACTGGTGATGAAATCGACTATAGCCAACCGAATCAGCAGCCGACATTCCGTAATCGACGACATTAATAATTCCCTGAAAAACAGAAGTAAAAATAGTCGATCCGCCTGGGGTACCGACAATCATTCTAATATCATCATCCTTCATCAAAATAGTTGGGGTCATAGATGACAGCATACGCTTGCCTGGCTGAATCTCATTCGCTGTACCACCAACAACACCATAGACATTGGCGACCCCCGGTTTAGTGCTAAAGTCATCCATTTCATTATTCAGAATAAATCCAGCGCCCTCTACCACCACACCACTGCCGTAAGACCAATTGATCGTGTAAGTGTTGGACACCGCATTGCCCCATTTATCCACCACGGAAAAATGGGTAGTGCTGGGCGAGTCAAAACCCGGTCGTGCATGTTGTAACTCACTGATAGTGTCGATATTAACCTCATTGGCACGTTTGCGAATATAGGGCTCACTGATTAACTCATCTATCGGTATATCAACAAAGTCAGGATCACCAAAATACTCTGCACGGTCGGCAAATACGCGTTTTTCCATCTCGGCAATTAAATGAATGTATTGAGCCGAATTTACTTCCAAGCCCTTGAAATTTGTGTCCAAATACTCCTTCATTTTCAATAACTGAATTACCGCAAAGCCGCCTGAACTGGGTGGCGGTGCAGTAATCACTTTATAGTCTCGCCAATTGCCCACCAAAGGCTCGCGCCAAACTGACTCATAACTTTCTAGGTCGTCTGCAGTGATCAAACCATTGTCTTTTTCAGACTGGGCGAGCAATAATTTGGCAGTTTTGCCATTGTAGAAATCTTTAGGTCCATATCTGGCGATGCGCCTTAATACATTAGCTAGGTCAGGTTGAACAAATACTTTTTCACTAGCCATAGCGCCAAAGTGTTCAGCAAAATTAACCTCGCCATTAAACCATTCTATTGTACCGAGAATTGCTTTGGCCTTTTTCGGATGAACTTCAAAGCCTTGTTCAGCAAAGCGAATAGCGGGCGATAACAATTTTGCCCATGGCATGGTGCCGAATTTTTTATGCGCTCGCCACATTCCATCAACAGTGCCAGGCACGCCCGCCGCTCGAATACCAACCAAGCTACTTTTGGGGATCACCGCACCAGAACTGTCTAGGTACATATCGCGGCTAGCGGTTAGTGGAGCCTTTTCACGATAATCGAGAAAATAATCCTCGCCGTCCATTCGCGCCAACATAAAACCACCACCGCCAATATTCCCTGCTTCTGGGAAAGTGACGGCTAAAACAAATGCCGCCGCAATAGATGCGTCTACCGCATTGCCGCCATCACGAAGAATTTGCTCAACGACTTGAGCAGCGTAATTGTCAGGCATCGCAAACGCCGCTTCGCGTAATTTTTGATTGGTCGGTGTCGAAGTGCAGGCTGTAATGCTAATAGCAGCAATAATTGTTGCTAAAAGAAGTCCCAAATTCAATTTAAGTGTATTCATTGATTTAGTATGTTTGTGCCTCGCTAAAAAGTAAAGACACCTCAGAACGAAGTCACGCACAAAGTACTAAGTCATACTAAGACAGAGGTTTTTGGAGTATTTGCGTCTATTCGAGCAATGAATAGGCTTTATAATTTTTTATTGGCCTATTACGTCACAAACCAAAGATGACCCTCTTGCCGTTAGGCAGGGGCACTACGAAGAAGGTGATTTCAGGCTCAAATTCATAAGAGCCTATATCGCAGTTACCATCATTACGTAGTTGGCCACGTTGATCTCTTGTTGGGCAATTTGAATTTCTACCAGCATCAATCGCTGGGCTAGCAGCGACTAAAGCGTGAGTTTGGGTGGGGCCACCATTATTTGCAAGTGGTCTAAGAATGTTTGCCAGAGGTGTTGGATTATTGCCGTCGCTGGTGGCGACGATATTATTTGAACTAATTGAAACTCCAGAAAATGCTTGTGCGTATGATTTGCTGGCGTCACCTAATAAATTGTTCCCTTCTGTATTAAACATAGCTCCGTTTAAATACAGTTCTCCGCCATCAAGGCCGACATTGTTGCCCGCAATAATGCTGTTGCTCAATGTGATTGTAGGAGTAGACGACGTTAATATTCCTGCACCAAAAGCATTAACGTTATTTGAGATCGTACTGTTTTCGAAAGTTAGCACAGAGTCTGTACGGGCATAAGCTGCGCCAGCAAAGACTGCCGTGTTTCCCGAGATGGTGCTGTTGGTCAACATAAGCAAACCAGAGCTCATGTGAAGCCCGCCACCAGCACCTCCACTATTATCGGAAACGGTACTGCTGGTGAGCGTTACGATACTTGAACTATTAACATCAATGCCACCACCTTCTACGGCCGCAGAATTGCCTGAGACGGTGCTATTATTGAGCCTTAGGGTACCGCCGCCAACAATAATTCCTCCGCCAGTTCGGGTCGCATAATTCCCCGAGACGGTGCTATTATTGAGCGTTATTGTGCCACCGCCAGCACTAATTCCACCGCCATTTCCGGTCGCGAAGTTCCCGGCGACAACGCTATTGGAAAGAGTTATTGTACTATCCGAACTAAAAATTCCAGCTCCAGATCCACCGTAATTGCCAATATAAGTTGTCGAGTTCCCAGAGATGGTGCTATTTGTAATCGTTATTACACTACCGAAACTATAGATTCCCGCACCCAATTGCGCTGCACGGTTTCCTGTAATCATAGTGTTGTCGATCGTGAAAATCGATCTAAAAGCATAAATACCTGCACCAGTTCCATTATCCGAATTACCTGAAATAGTGCTGTTGGTTAGCGTAACTGTGCCTCCAAAAGAACGAATACCGTGACTACTAGCACCAGCGATTATCATATTATCTATCGACACCTCACCAGCACTACTAACATTAAACACTTCGGCATTTCCCGAGCGATTAACAGTTATGGTATTGCCCCCAGGGTTGATCGAAACATCACTATCAACATCAAGTCTGCCCCCAGTTAATGAAATACGGCGACCACTTACATTAAATAAAACGGTGTCGTCGTTACCCAGTGAGCCATTGATGGTACAACCATTAATCAAATCGCTCCCTGCATTAACGGATTCTATCGCGTCTCTCAACGTGCAGTTTGCACCAAAATCTTCTCCGTTATTAACAATAATGGTGGCTGCCGAACTGACGTTGACCGCCAAGGTTTGTGTCACCGCTAACGCGATGCTGGTCCGTTTGAGAGTTGATAGCTTGTGCATTTTTTAACTCCATTTTGTAGCTTTTACATCACCTTAATTCTGGCGATTGCATTACTTTCCGTGCTGATATAGGTGGTACGCTGACGCTATACAGTGGATTTCTTAAGTTCGAGCTTATTGCTCGCGAGGTGTAACCTAACGCTGACTATACGAATTGTTTGTTGTGCTTAGACGCTGATTTTCAGCACTGCTTTGTGATACAGATAAATGCTTAAACTAGGTCTTTCTTTAACCCGATTATAAGAATTCAACGCTTAATTCAACTACTCCAACAATTCCGTGTAGAGACGGTAGCAGTGAAAATATATTCGAGCAACGGGCCAAATGGCCACCTTGCTACAAAATGTTAGGCAAGCGATTCAGCAATAACTGATTTTAGTTTTTCTGCTTTTACCGGCTTGTGCAATATCCGAAATCCGCTGTTTTGAACCTCTTTCAAGCGTTCGGGCGAAGTATCGCCGGTAATAATGATACTGGGTGCTGATAAGTTAAATTCTTCGCTTAAATTAATACAAGCATCAACGCCGGTTTTATTATTTCGCAATCGATAGTCAGCAATAATCAAGTCAATGTTGATAGCCGATTTATTCAATAATTCCATTGCGCTGGACTCCGAATCAGCACAAAGAGCTTGGCAGTCCCAATCAAATAATAGCTGCTCCATGCCATATAAAATACTAATGTCGTCATCGATCACTAAAATATTTGCACCTGCGAATTTTGAAGAATTTGCTGCATTGATTGAAATTTTTGATTGCGTGGTACTGCCTTGCTCAAGCAAGATGCTGAAGGTAGAACCTTCGCCTTCTTTGCTGAATACGTTTAGTGGAATATTCATCAAATCAGAAAGTCGTTTTGAAATGGCTAGCCCCAATCCAAAGCCCTTATTGCGATCTCTCTCAGGGTTATCCAGCTGATAGTACTCAGAGAAAATATTAGTTAGTTCGTATTGAGGAATACCAGGGCCGGTATCACTGACTTTGACTAGAATTTGTTTGTTTTCTTTAAGCTCGGCCGACACAATCACTTCGCCATGTTTCGTAAATTTCACCGCATTTGAAATCAAATTACGCAGAATTCTACTTAGCAAGTTTAGGTCGCACAGCACAATGCACTCCGGCATATGCAAAGTCAACTTAATTTCTTTATCCTCAGCGGTTGAGCGGAACTCAAGTAAAAGGCTTTCCACCAACTTATGCAGCGGTAGATTTTCGAGATTGATTTCGACAACTCCTGCATCAAGTTTGGATACATCTAACAAACTCTTAAAAGAATTAGAGAGCGCCTGCATAGAGTTACTAGCACCATCAAGTAAATTACGCCCTTTTTCATCTTCGACATGATTGTTTAATGCTGACAATAACAAATTAACGGTGTGCAAAGGTTGTCGAAGGTCATGGCTGGCGGCAGCCAAGAATCGATTTTTGTCTTCCACAGACTTCTCTGCAATGCGTTTTTTTTCTTCTAAGGAATCCGCTAGTAACTCCTTTTCCAACTTCAAACGAATTAGTGTTCGTATCTCCGCACGACTGGTTCTGGCGAGATACAAAATAAAAATATTGAACATAAGAAACGCCAAAGCAAAACCTATATACGAACTTTCTTGAAAGGAAAAAAAGGTGACAAATAAAGAACAGAACAAAGGCAGCCAAAAACAGATAAAGGCCGGTGTGTGGGCTGCCAAGGCGATACTCCCAGATACAAGCAGAATAAAGTAAACAAACAAAAATACTAATGCCATTATCGAGCTATCCGGACTAAAGAAAAATGGCAGTGAGATCGCCCAAACTAACCCCGTGATAGCAACATTCAAAGTATAAATATTTAGATAAAACTCAACATTGTCGGGGCGAATCTCTGCTCGATCAAACAACGGATACAGGTAAAACTCCCGCATCAATATGATAGACATATTGGGTAAAACCCAAAAAAGAATAATATTGTTCGAATACGGCTGCCAATTAAAATAGGTAAACGCCAGCACCAGCATCGCCAGTGCCCAATTCGGTGTTCGCCGATTATTTAAAATCTTAAACGTTTCAGTTTGAACTGATTGACCTATGACTGACTTTTCCATACTAGTACTCATTTAGACTAGCGGTTTCTCGCTTGATATTATTAGCTGCTGCTAGCACTTGATAAAAACAGCAACTATTTAGTGCACGCTAATACATCCTCTGGCTAAACTGGGATTAATTAGCCACCCCTAAAACCACTGCAATACGGCTGAAACGGCTACGCTGTTGGGAAACAGCCAAACCGGACATGCAGCGCCTATTCTATTCCTATTTACAATCTCAGTAATTCGCAGAGATATAATTCTTGGGCATTGACTTTGTAAAAATATCTATACAGGGCCAAATGGCCATTTGACGTTTACAGTGTTGCACAGGCATTCTATAACATAATGAGCCAAAATTTCGCAATGGATAGACGCAAGATACTGATTCTGGATGACCATCAGCTGTTCGCTGATGGTTTGGCGCTTATACTGTCAACGGTAGGAGACGGTATCGAAACAAATATATCAAATGATGCATTAGATGCATTGAGTGATCGTACGTTTTTATTGAGTCATGATTTAGTCTTGATTGATTTGCACATGCCCCGCTTAAGCGGCTTTGCTTTTCTCGCAGCGGTACAAAGCCAGTCTATCCCAATAGACGTAGGGGTTATTTCAGGGTCTGAAAAATTAAGTGATGTAGAAAAGGCGATGCGCTTGGGTGCCAAAGGCTTTATTCCCAAAGACAGTGAAAGCAGCGAAATGCTAAATGCCGTAAGTGACTTGATTGATGGTAAATGTTATTTACCCCTTGAATTTGATGGAAAAATAGACTGGATTTTACCTGAGCCTAAAAAACCGATGAAAATAGACTCGCTGACCAAGCGGCAGGCGCAAGTTCTTGACCTGATGTGCGATGGCATGCAGAACAAACAAATAGCAGCCGTTTTAGGTATCAGCGTATCTGCCGTCAAAGGGCATATCGAATTATTATTTAAACACCTCAATGTGAGTAATCGCACCGCTTGCGTAAAAGCAGCGCAAGAAGCACACATGCTCTAATAGGCTTGATTTAGCAATTGTCGTAAGGATGTTTTCTATTGTTATCAACGACGTCAGTGAGGTTTTAAATCCCTATTTTTTTATGTCCACTAATAAAAGTGCGCTCATCGCCTGTATCACGACATTATTTAATCTGTAAGCTAAACTGAATCGTTTTAATGAGATACAAGAAAAACACTAAAAGGAATAAGTAAAATTGGAATGTTTCAGTTACTCCCTGTCTCAACGCGAATATCCCCATGGCAATAAAAACGCTTTGCAATAGCAAAGCTAGTACTAAGCTTTTATTAACTGAAATACCTCTATCCACCAATTGGTGATGATAGTGAATTCGATCCGCTGCGAATGGAGATTTACCACTGATTGGCCTGGCGATTAACACAGCAACGGCGTCGATAAGTGGCAGTGCCATCAACCACAACGCGGTAACCGGCAATATGCCGTTCGTTGCTTGAGATTGTTGTATCAACAAATAAGCCAGTAGTAGTCCTAATAGGGTAGAACCCGCATCACCCATAAATACCGCTGCGCGTGGCCTAGCTATTCTTAAATTCAAGGCGAGAAAACCGCTTATCGAGAGAATAGAAATCCAAATGAGATCATTTGATAACTCATTAATAAGTAATAGAGCAATCAATACCAGTACCACGATACTGCCCGCCAAACCATCTAAACCATCTGACATATTGAGGGCGTTAATGACTCCGACAACGGAAAATACAGTTATTGGCTTGGACCAATCTCCCAGCAATATATCTTTACCCGAGAATAATGCGCCCAGTGAATGTAATTCGATATCGCTTAAGTAAATCATGGCCGTTGCTGCCATGACCTGTGCAAGGAATCTTAGCCAAGTCGGTAATGTGAACCGATCATCTAAAACGCCGACCGCGCAGATAAATATCAGCGGCACTAACAATGGTGTGTGTGAAGGGGCGGCAAGCAAAATACCAAACGCCATGCCAATACACATTGCCAAACCGCCAATGGTCGGGGTTAATTGAGAATGTTGGCGATGCTCGCCTGGAATAGCGATTAATTTTAAATCTTGAGCGTGCTTAGCCAATACTATGGCGCTTATCAACGAAATAAATAATACTAGTACGCCAACAATCCAAAACATGGTTAAACTCGAGACACAACATGTGAACCCAACACCAATACATCCATATTGGTGCGTAAAAAACACTTTAAGGCTTCTTCAGGTTTACAGACCACTGGCTCATTCTCGTTAAATGAGGTATTTAATAGCATAGGCACTTCGGTCTTTGCAAAGAAAGCATTAATTAAAGCGTAGTATCGCGGGTTGTCCTCTTCGGTTACCGTTTGTAAACGACCAGATCCGTCAACATGGCAAACGGCCGGAATGCGGGAACGCTGACGTTCTTGAATTTGAAAAACTTTCATCATAAAGGGTACGTCTGCGTCGGATTCAAACCAGTCTTTAACGTGCTCTTTTAATACTGAGGGCGCAAATGGGCGAAAAGATTCGCGGCGTTTAATTTTCGTGTTTAAGATGTCTTTCATATCTGTGCGCCGCGGATCGCACAAGATGGACCGATTTCCCAATGCCCTAGGCCCCCACTCCATGGCGCCTTGAAACCAACCAATCACTCTACCTTCGATGATGGCATCGCTGACCTCGTTGACTAATTGCATGGTTGGTAAATCGTATTGAATAATACAATTCGCAGAACGGAGCTCAGCATTATTATTCTCTATCAGTATTTTAAGCTCTGTATCATCAAAACTGGCGCCCCAATAAGAATGACGCATAACAAAGTTGGCATTAATGCCAGCTCGCTGGCCTGCGACTACCGCGGCGCCAATCGCTCCGCCAGCATCACCTGCTGCAGACTGTATATAGATATTTTTATACGGTGAATGTAAATGCGCTTTGCCATTCGCTACTGAGTTCATTCCACAGCCGCCTGCAATAGTGAGATTTTCGACTCCGTGCAGGCTATGTAAGTGATTAAGCATATGAAAAAATGTGCGCTCATAGACGTCCTGAATCGATCGAGCGAGGTCCATATGTTTTTGTTCTATTGGTTGATCTTTGCTTCGCGCTGGGCCAAGAAAATCTAACAACACCGAACTGTAAAGTTGGCTTACTTTTGGAGAATCATTATCCCATTCGTAACCAATCGCTTTTGAATGATGCTGAAAGTAATCTAAGTTGAGACGGAACTCGCCGCCATCAAGGTGCGACACAATTTGATCCATCTGACTGCGATAGTTTGGTTTACCGTATGGCGCGAGACCCATGATTTTGTATTCATCGCCATAATATGGAAACCCTAAATATTGGGTCAGCGCTTGGTAAAAAACGCCCATGGAGTGTGGAAAGTAAATTCGTTTTTGTAAATCAATCTTTCCGTTGTTACCTAACCCCCAAGCCGCACTGGCGAAATCACCAAAACCATCAATAGAAATAATACTGGCTTGCTCAAATGGCGACATGTTATACGCAGACGCTAAGTGGGCAAGATGGTGTTCAACGGATTCAACCCGGCCATTGAATTGCTGATCAGGAAATGCTTGATGCAGATAGTCGACAATGGACTTACGTTTGCTACGCACCATCAGTTTTTCTTTCACCAAATTCCAAGAAGCCTTACCCGAAAAAACATAAGCCAACTTGCGTGCGCGTGCCGCACTGGCATCACTGTTAATCGCAATGATATCAATATCAGAAAGCTTTAAGTTTTGGTTGGACAAGCAATACTCTATTGCCATACTTGGAAAACCTGCCCAATGTTTGATGCGCCGAAATCGCTCCTCTTCCACAGCGGCCACCATTTGGCCATCTATAAACACGCACGCTGCCGAATCTCCATGAAAAGCGTTCAAGCCAATAATATTCATATTATCTATTGGACCCAGAGGCCTTTGTCACAACAGCGAGCTGTTCTCGATTTATGTTGTTGACAGCCAATTTTGGTAGGGCAAACAAAAAGCCGCCAATCAAACCAAGCATTATCAAAACAAACATATCGCCATAAACCTGTGTTGCCACGGAGAACGTCAGCACGTTTACTAACAACAGCATAGCCAAACCTAACATCAGTGGCATGAGATTTTTTGGCATCAACGGTTGCGTGCTAAGACGCAAGGCTCTGAAGAAATAAACTATAAAAGTGAGCACCAGCCAAACTATAACCAACAAACCTGGCAAACCTAATTCCACCATTACTTTACCTAATCCTCCCTCTGCCGAACCTCCTGCGATACTGGAGACGTTAAAAAACCGACTGCCCTGAGAAGCTATACCGAGCCCGCCGCCCAATACACCAACGCGATTGTATGCCCAACTTACAGGATCAAAACCTAATTGAATAAAACGCCCCGAGGCATCATTGTATACAGAAGTGCCCCGAGCTAAATAGTTTTCAAATTTATTGCCGTAACCTCCGGGCGAAAATGATTCTATGCCAACCCAAAACCCGAATAGAACGATTGAACCTAATACTAAATATTTGATGTTGAGATTTTGGCGGAAATACAAAAGACCCAAAGTCAAGGCAAGAGCAAAGGTGGTGAATAACATCAACATTTTCCGTCGCCCAGTCAGTGCAACCGCACTTAGTAAAACGACAATTAAAGTAGCCGCTATCCAAAGGCGGAGACTTTTAGGTGATGTTAGGTACAATATCACTATCATGCAAGCTGACGAGGCTAAATGCCACGCGGCAATCTCGCCAGTGCGCATTACACCTGAGAAAGATCGAAGCACTGAACCCTGATCATAAATTTTTAAACCTTCGCCTACTTCTTTGAATATTTTCAGGTCCAAACCAGAAAAAGATAACAAAACGGTCAGCGCGACCAAAAAGCCGCACATGACATAGATTTTCAAGAACTGTCTTATTTGGTAAATACTGTTTATGGCGTAATAGCCAACCATAATTCCTAAAAAGGGCGCTATGTAAGACATCAAACCGATCACACTAATCCAAGGATTACCGTACCTAACCAAAGAATGAATTAACTGCAAAGCGAGTACCGCAACGAAAAAAAACAATGGCAACTTAGTATCGTGAGTCCAGCCGATAAACGGGTCAAAAATTCGATTGAATCCGACGCGATTCAAAGTACTGAAAAAAACCACAAAAAATACCACCCCGACCATAATCACAAAATAAAATGGTTCACCAACAACTAACTTACGAAATGGATCTTGCGTAAATCCAATAAATAATATTGCCAGCAAAGCGTATCTCGCCGATATTACCGACGCAAAACACGCTGAAGCAAGCAATACAAAGTAGAGGTTTAACATCTATTGTTCTGATAAAGTAATAGTGATTACTATAAATCTAAAAAATGTGTAGTTAAGGAAAGTGTAGCACTCAATGCATAAATCAAAGAACAAAAAACGGCTCGCCTACTTTGTTTCGCACCCGATTCAATATCAGACCCCGTTATTGAAATTGATAGCTCAACAAGACGACATCGAATTAACGGTGTTTTTTCTATCCGATATCTCTATTAAGGGTCACGAAGACAAAGGTTTCGGTCAAACTATTAACTGGGATGTGCCACTACTCGATGGGTATGATTATAAATTTTTGCAATCCCAGTTTAAAGATGAAGATTTTAACCTTGGCAACCCAAAAGTCGTTTTATCTTCTGTACGTCATGCAATCAAATCGCATCGCTGGGATGCCGTTTGGATACACGGATATGGTAACTTTGCTCTGTTATACGTGATTTTCCTATGCCGCATTCGCCGTATTCCTTTATTCCTGCGGGGCGAGTCAAATTTGATATGCACTCGCATGGGAAAATTAAAAACCATCTTTATCCGCAGTTTAATCAAGCAATGTCATGCGCTTTTATATATAGGCAAGGATAATCGAGATTACTATCAAGCTTATGGAGCGGAGAAGCGACAGCTATTTTCGATGCCATATGCGGTAGATAACCAATATTTCCAAGCCCCTCCTAAAGCAGTCAATGCACCTCCGACGCCACCTTCTGATAAAACAGTGATCTTGTACGCCTCGAAATTTATAGCGCGCAAAAACCCCCTGTTGTTGATTGAGGCTTTTAACGATCTCGATGAAAGGCTCAAGAAAAATAGCGAACTGTGGTTTGTAGGTGATGGTGAACAACGCCAAGCAATGCTAGCAGCTATTGATAAATACCAGCTGCAAGAAACAGTGAAATTGCTAGGGTTCAAAAATCAAACCGAATTACCGTGGTATTTTTCACGATGCGACGTATTCGTTTTGCCATCAGAAAAAGAACCCTATGGATTAATCATTAATGAAGTTATGAATCAAGTTAAGGCTATTATCACAACAAACGAAGTTGGAGCGGCCCGAGATCTGGTATCCGCCAAAGAAAATGGTTGGGTAATACAAGCAAACTCGAAAGAGCAACTTAGGCAAGCACTAAGTGAAGCGCTTGCTAATCCAAAGCAACTTAAAAAAATGGGACAACTTAGCTTAGAAAAAATTACCCCCTGGAATTATGAGGCGGATGTTCATGGACTGTCCTTAGCTTTGAAATCATTGCCGTAGACAAAACAAATACTCTCAGCGCATATAAATCGGCCCCTTCAATGCTTTACCTACGGCACGGAATAAACCTTTTAGCTCGGCAATTATGCGTACGGGTATCCACCATGGACGACGCAAATAGAATTTGGCCCAGCATGAACGACTAAGTCGTTTTAAAATATAAACCACGGCCTGTGCGCCACTTCCCGTCACTCTAAAATGTTGAATAGCAAAATAATAATCCCCAACGCTATGTGATGAACTACAACTGGTTAAATGGTTTTGCGCATGTGCACGTGTGCCACCCGTGTTTGCTTTAAGATGATTAATACTAGCGCTAGGGACAAATTTAAATGGTTTAGCGGTTGCCGTGATTAAACGTCGACAAAACTCCGTTTCAAAACGATACGCTACTTGGCTAAACTGTTCGTCAAAACCGCCGATATCAAGTGCACGTTGGCGTTTAAGGCATAAATTGCCCGCCATGCAATTGTTAATCTCTCGTTCTGCATTTGAATTAAACGGGAACGCCATATCACTGTTTATGCCCTGCCCTGCCGAGTAGTCCTGCAACTCGACTACCGATTGCCATGGTTGAATAATTTGCCCCACATAGCCGCTATAGCGTGAATCATTAAGTGCGAATTTATAGTTTCGAATAAAGTTCTCTTGTATCGAAATATCATCGTCTAAAAACAATACAAACTCTGAGGTGGCTAGTTCGAGTCCTTTATTCATCGCCGCAGGTATGGACGGCCGAGTTAACTTTATCCAAACAATATCGTTTTCGCTTTGCAGGCGCTGTAAGCTCGATGCCGTTGGGTCTGCGTTGGGGTAATCAGTTTGATCAATAATTAGTATTTGTTCAGCTCTGTCTACCTGTTCCAACAACATACGAATAGTATCTAATAACACTGAACCGCGGTTATAAGTGGGGATAACTACTGAAATAGAAATTACTTTCTCATTCATCATTTTCGAACAACAGTCGACTTTTTTAGCAGTGAGAATTGAATGCCCAAATTGATTACACACTGATAAAAGTTATCCAAACGTCCTTTAAATAATTGATATGTTGATTGCGGTAGAAGTTTGATAATTTTTAATAGAGTTTTGGAATAGGACACCGGAAATTCCAAATCAGCCATGCGCCCCTTCGCCAAGCCATAACGAAAAAGATACTTGATATTGAGACGCTCTGTTTGAAATCTATGAGCAACCTGCGCTGTCGGAATGTAATAGCCCTGGAAGCCATGTTTCAATGCTCGGGAAAAATAATCGCTTTCTTCACCACGCTCTATATTCTCACCGTTAAGGCCCAATGTTTCATCAAAATCTCCGACGGCTTCGATTAGATCGCGACTCAGTAAGAAGTTGGCTCCATAGGGTAACAACATGTTTGCAGTGTACTGCAAAGGCGCTTCACCCAAATTGTAATCACCTACCAAACCGTTTAACAATGCTAGCTCGCGCGTGCGATACCAGGTTGGTCTTCGACCCTGCCAGTCAACAACAATACGCCCACCTAGAAACACCTGATCCCCGTGACTTGATAAAGCATCGCGGTATGCATGCAAAAAGTTTGGCTCAATAGTAATGTCATCATCAATGAATATAAGGGCATCATTGCGAAACTCCGATAACGCCTTATTTCGCGCGGCTGATAGTCCTTGGTTAGATTCAAACACATAGCGCAACGGCAGCCGATCTGCGAAACGCTCGACTGTCTCTCTAGTATGGTCCTTAGAATTATTATCCACGACGATAATTTCGTCTTCTGGCAGGAGAAAGTGGTGTAATTGACCACTATGCGCAAGAAAAGATTCAAGCGTTATCGCCAATTGGTCGGCGCGGTTATAAGAACAAATTGCGATAGACAGTGGCTTATTTATTGCTTTATTGGTTGTACTAGTCATCTAAGTGAGCGTTTGAAACAGGAGCGTTCAACGCCACGGAAAATGCGCTTAATAAGTCCTGATATTTACCCTGCGCATCTATATATTCACGAGCGCACCTAAGCGCATTCGCTCGCATAGTTTCTAAATCACTTAATATTTTGGCTAGAGCCTCACTAAACTCTGCTGAGCTGTCCACCATGAAGCCGCATTGATAATCTTCTATAAACTGAAAACTTGATTGCTTGTTAACAATGACTGGCACACCCATCGCTAGAAACATACAAAGACGATTAGAACTAATGCCCATCAATTGAAACTGCGTTTGAGGGCTATTGTAAATAGCAACGCCCACATCAACTCCGCCCATACTGGACCAAGATTCGTGCCATGTTAAAAACCGGTTTTGAGTATGAATGCGTTCGCTGTGTCGATGCTGTTTCAGCAAATACTTATTCATATCATCAAATGCCAATGGCTGAGTCACTAGGCTCACATGCGAATGATCATCCAGTGACTCTAAAGCCCAATTGATACCGGTGGAGAGCCGGCAGGCGCCTGAAAAACCCAGCACTTGCTGACCGTCAGCCACATTCCATGATTGTCTAGTGCGTATTCGATCATCTGCTTTTGGCGGCTCTATAAAACAACCAGGATAGACAACAATCGGCTGATCATTACTAAGCCCCGCGTAGTTTTTCTGCAATTCAATGCGCACTGAATCATTCACGACGGTGAGTTTTGCGCGGCGCATGGCCCAACGACAAAGCTTTTTCCAATTGATGGAGCGATCGCCGGCATAAGACTTGGTCTTTATTTCATCACTTAGAAAAATTAATGGCTTACGCCAAATAAATGACAGCACTCCAGCTATGGCAATGGGGTCTTCCGATGTGCAACTAAAGGCATGGTACTCAGACCATCGAGGATGAAAGGCATTTCGAAGGAGCCAGCGGTAACCATAGGCAACATTGGCCAGATTATTTTGTTCTTGAGAATTTATACTTTGTTGAGAGTTTAAGCCTAGTGGCGCAAAATGTTGTACCTCATAGCCTAAGGTTTTATAAGCGCGTGAGATTGCATCATTGGGAGGTGAACGTTCCAAATGTGGAACCAGTAAAAAATGTGCAACACGCTTGGTATTAGAAGTCATCTGGCTCTAAATATATCTTCTATCAAAGGTTTGCTCAGAGTCTATTTCAGGTGCTAAATCATTGCGACGAAATAGCATATCAGCTTCTATCAACCGCTTATTACCGCGATGCCACGCCCGAAAATCCATCATATGAAAACCTTGAGTGACCATATAATCATGCACTTCAGTAAAACTTGCTGAATCGTGATAAAGCGGCACAATGGCTGATTCGATCATTAGGTAAGAGGTGCTTTTTAAGGTCTTGTTAGCGCCTTTAAGAGCCTGCATTTCATATCCTTGGATATCAATTTTTATAAGATAAATATCACCAATTTGGTGCTCATCGCAATATTTATCCAAGGTGGTTACGGCTATTTCACGTTCCTCGATCTTACCTGTTTGGTATTTTATATCATTCCATGTTTTTTGGTCAGGCTTAAGGAATGAGCTGGAAACTTGCGACCCGGCTAAATGATAAAACCTTTGCAGTGATTCGTCGGCACCAATACCTTTGTGGCAGAGATGAATCATGGAGTCATCAGAATACTTGTTTTGTAAAAAATTAAAGGCTGTTTTATCTGGCTCAAAAGCATAAATTCGAGCTAATGGAGAGAATTTCTGCCATGAGGAAAAAAACCAACCATTCCTAGCACCTAAGTCCAATACAATATGCTCGTAATCTAATGGGCCGAGCTCCGCTAATATTTGCCAATCTGGATGAATACGAGCGGGCGGTAAACCCAACACTATTTTAACGGCCTGCTTGAGACGTTTCGGTAACACACCACGTAACCTATTAAGCACTTCACTAAACATAATGATTAACTTTACCTGAGCTCAATATTCATCTGCTTATCATTAGATTAATCATCAGGATCAGAAACCTTTTCATCAAAAAGATTAGTAACCATACGCGTGCCCACAACATTTGGGTTAATCGAGCCAGCGACTCTTGCGGTTGAGTCGTAGTCGGCGCTCCAGCGATGCGCAACATTAAATTGATAATCACGTGTCCATAACCATTGATCGAGTTTATCCGTTACCCCCCCTATAGAACAAGTATACTCGCCTGGCCAAAGAACCTTTTTAGGGATATTAAAACAAGAGTTAAAATGGCCTTTGGCAAGCGCGGTCAAATCTTCACTATCGTAAATACTAAACAGCAAAGTGCCATCTCGACGAATACTAATCACGCTACGGTAAGCACTTAAATCAACCCTCGAGTTTGCTTTAATGATCACTTGAATATCCTCAAATGGATCAACTTCTAAACCCTCTTTAAATGCTTGACCATTCATCTCAATCTCATCGAAGCATACTTTCGGATGTAGGGCCCCAATGTAGTCAGTCTCGGATAACACTGGACGATCACTCATTTGATTATTGTAATGTGAGATTCCATCCTTAACCGGGCCGTCAAACACTACCTTACCTTGGTTTAATACTAATACTCTAGAACAAAGCTTGGCGACTGAGGCTAAGTTATGACTTACAAACAATACCGTTCTGCCACTGGCACTGACGTCGCCAAGCTTACCCAAACATTTTTCTTGAAATTTTTGATCACCGACGGCAAGCACTTCGTCTACCAGCAACACGTCAGTGTCCAAATGCGCGGCAATTGAGAATGCCAAACGTACATACATACCACTGGAATAGCGTTTGACCGGCGTATCAATAAACTTCCCTATATCTGCAAACGCTACGATGTCTTCAAAATGCAGCTCAATCTGAGAATGTTGCATCCCCAATATAGAACCGTTTAAATAGATATTTTCACGCCCCGTTAATTCGGGATGAAAACCTGTCCCCACTTCAAGCAGACTCGCGACTCGGCCCCTTATAGCAATTTGTCCTTCAGTGGGAGAGGTAATTCGACTCAATACTTTAAGCAACGTACTCTTGCCGGCACCGTTGTGGCCAATCACACCAATAACATCTCCGCGGTTCACGGAGAAATTAATATCCTTTAAAGCCCAGAATTTGTTTTTTGACTCGGTTTGACCACTGAGACGTTTGAACTTTCTAAACGGCGACAGTAAAGCACTATTCAGTAATTCTCGAAATGATTCGTATTGCTGTTCCGCACCGCCAATCAGGTATTGTTTACCAATGCCATCAACCAACACCGAAACACTGTCTGCTACATCAATATCCAAGTGCTCATCCACATTGTTATTCTGCATTGATTTCATCAGATAATATCCGCAAAACGGCGTTCAGAACGCTCAAAATATCTGAGTCCAAAGTACAGAATCAACGAAGTAAAAACACTCGAAAAAAACACGGCCATCCAATTTATCGGAGTTCCCAAAATAGCCGCTCTGATACCATCGATCCACCCCAGGATGGGGTTTAAATAAATCAGCCAGCGATAACTTTCTGGGATAAAAGAAACGGGGTAAATCACCGGCGTAATGTACATCCACATTTGCATCGAAAATGGAATCACAAAACGAAAATCGCGGTAAACAACCGTCACCGAGGTTAACCAACTGCTAACACCCACGGCAGCCAAGGCAAGCCCCACAGCAAAGAGAGGAAAGAAAATTATTTGCCAACTCGGCGCAATGCCATAGATCAGCATTATGATAATTAGCAATATTAGAGAGATTGCAAAATCGATCACGCTGACGCCTATCGACGCAAGCGGTACTACTAATCTAGGAAAGTAGACCTTACTAATCATGCCCGCCGCACCGACCATCGATGACCCGCCAGAACTAACGGCGGTAGAAAAAAAATTCCAAGCGATCAAACCTGAAAAAACAAATACTGGATAGGGTAAACCGTCAGAAGGAATATTCGCTAAGCGCCCGAATATAAGAGTAAAGATCAACATTGTAGTTAACGGCTGAATTACGGCCCACGCTACACCCAGCACGGTTTGCTTGTAGCGCACTTTTATATCGCGCATCATCATTACCCAGGCTAGCTCGCGATATTCCCAGAGCTCGTTAAGATCAAGCTTGTTAGCGATCTTAGGAGGCCGTATTATGGTTAATTTATCGTCCACGGTTTAACTCGCTGAAACGTTTAAGTAGCTGAACAATTAGATTCACTCAGGAACAACTATATCACCAGCTGGATAACAAATTTCGGCAGCATATCAAGCAAATAAATCAGCGTGTTTGCTGACCCAATCAATCAGTTTGACCACACCTTGATCTACCGAATTTTTCGGCTGCCAGTTTAATAATTTTTTAGCTTTGGTTAAATCGCAGACAAATACCGGTTGGTCGCCTGGGCGCCATTCGTCTGATTTTGGAGTAATAGTTTTATCTAGGTTTTTTTCTAAATAATCCAATAGTTCTAACAAAGACAAAGTATTGTTTGGCCCACCACCGATATTAATCGCTTGGCCGCTGACCGCCTCTCGATTTTCAATTGCCGCCACGTAAGCAGATACCAAATCGTCAACGTGTAGAACATCGCGAATTTGTTTGCCGTCGCCATAGACAGTAATTTCTTTTCCCAACATAGCGGCAATAGTAAACCAAGCTACCCATCCTTGGTCTTCAATACCAAATTGGCGCGGTCCGTATATACAAGACTGGCGAAGCGTTACCGTAGCAAGATCGTAGACTCGTGCGTAATCAATTGTGTATTGATCGGCAACTCCTTTTGAACAGCCGTAAGGAGAATGAAAATCTAAATTTCGATGCTCTGGTACACCGGAGCGCAAATCTGAATATTCGTAACGACCATCGCGCTCAACAATACCAAGGTCTTCCATCTTGCCATATACTTTATTCGTTGAGGCATTAATAAAAAATGTATCTGGGCTATGCAGTCGCACCGCTTCGAGCACATTAAAAGTACCTACAGCATTTATATCAAAATCCTCGCGTGGGTCCGCCACCGAGGTAGTCACCGCCACTTGTGCAGCTAAATGCAGAAGTACATGTGGTTGAGTTTGCTTAACAATTTCTGCAACTTTATGCGCATCACGAACATCGGCTTGTTCAAACTCAATCTTATGATGATCACTAAGCCAATTTAGATTTAGTTCGGCACCTTTACGTGAGAGGTTATCGAGAACCACAACTCGCCAGCCCTTGGCCGCGAATGCACTTGCTGAATTAACACCGATAAAACCGGCTCCCCCGGTAATTAAAATTGTATTAATCATCTTTTTAGAATGCTTGAATATATTGAAAAGTTATTAGTGTAGTCTACTTGAACTTTTGATCAAAAAGAGCCAAAAGCGCCGACGATTGACTATGGGGATTAAAATCGTTTAAGACTGTTTCGCGGGCCGCACTAGCATACCTTAGCCTTAGCGGTTGATCCGATAATAATTGATAAATCGCCGCCGACATTGACGTTGCATTTGAAGCACACAAAAGCCCATTGGCACCAGAAACTATAAAACTCTCTGGCCCCCCACAATAGGTTGAAACTACTGGCACCCCGCAGCTCATTGCTTCAAGCGCGGCAATACATAAACCCTCTTGATATGACGGCAAGACAAACACTTGTAATTGTTGTAAGTATTCAGGCAAAGAATCTCGTTGTATATACTCGTGAACAATTATCTGAGACAAGATTCCTAACTCTTTGGCGTACTGTCTTTTATCTTCGGAAAGTTTATCGCCGATAAGAACCAACTCAGTTTCAGGCTCCTGTTTTAACAGCTCAGCCATACTTTCAAATAGTAAATCAAGATTTTTCCGTGGGTCATTAAAACGACCAACAAAACCGATCTTACGGTTTTGTTGGGAAACGTCCGCAGGCTTGAACAAATCGACTTCAATCGGCATGCCAAGCACCTGGGAAACTGCCTTTTCGCTGACTAGCTCATTAAGCCTTGCTTGGGTTTGTAGACTCAATGCGATCACATTGCCGGATACAATAATCTTTTTCTCTAGTCGATTTAATACCGGTGTTACCAAACAGCGGTCCAATACACGTCTAAACCATGGAAATTCGCGTACTCGATGTTCGCGATCACCCATCCAGTCGCTGGCAATCCAAGCGAGAAATGGGGTCTCAGTTTGTAGAAACGGCAAGGCCGCTAAACAAGAGCCACTCACGGTAATATGAATATCGTGGCTAGCGATAAGTTTTCGCCAGAGCTCAGTGGCCCAGTAGTGAGTAAATTCTAACTCAGGGAGCCAGCAACCAATCCCGTGGCTGGCACGAGAAAAATAAGACTCTGAAAGATTAGTGTCTGGTTTTTTAAGCAGCGGTAACTGGAAGACCGGCACTGATAAAACGGGGTTAACACTGAAAGGTTCGTAATAAGCTAGGCTTATTTCATAACCCTCATCACTAAGGGTATTAATCACAAACTGAAGCATCGACGGTATCCCTCCACCTACCGGCTGGATAGTCGATATCAAAACCTTTTTGCTCATCTAATAAACGATTTGAATAGTCGAATAACTAAGATCGAGTAAATAATAATCACAAAATACTACGAAAATAATCGATCGTCTTAACTAAACCCTGTTGTAATTCTACCGTAGGCTGCCAACCCAAGGTTGACTGTGCCAAGCTAATATCAGGTTGACGTTGCTTGGGATCATCGCTCGGCAAAGGTTTGAGTATTATCTCTGAACTTGAACCAATAATGTTTTTAATAGTTTGCGCTAGCTCATGAATCGTAAACTCTTTGGGGTTGCCAACGTTTATGGGGCCAGTAATGTCATCTGAGGTATTCATTAAGGCTATCATGGCATCAACTAAATCATCTACATAGCAAAAGGATCGAGACTGCTTGCCATCACCGTAAATTGTAATGGGCTCATCATTAAGAGACTGAACGATAAAATTGGATACAACCCGCCCGTCATCAGGGTGCATACGTGGTCCGTAAGTATTAAATATACGCATTACTTTGATTTTTAATTCGTGTTGACGATGGTAGTCAAAAAACAAAGTTTCTGCACAGCGTTTACCTTCGTCATAGCAAGAGCGAACACCTATAGGATTAACATTACCCCAGTAGTTTTCAACCTGTGGGTGCACCTCCGGATCACCATACACTTCACTGGTAGAGGCTTGAAGAATTTTCGCATCAATACGCTTAGCAAGCCCCAACATATTGATCGCTCCGTGCACACTTGTCTTGGTGGTCTGTACCGGATCATGTTGATAATGAATTGGGGAAGCCGGACAAGCCAAATTATAAATTTCATCAACCTCGACATATAAGGGAAACGTAACATCGTGGCGCATTAGCTCGAAACGCGGGTTACTTAATAAGGAAATAATATTATTTTTAGTGCCAGTAAAGTAATTGTCCACACACAATACTTCGGCTCCCTCAGCTAATAATTTTTCACACAAGTGTGAGCCCAGAAACCCTGCTCCACCGGTCACTAAAATTCTTTTATTCATTGGTTTTTCTCTTATGGTAGACAGCGCGAACCTTAGTGTCGCTTATGATGTCGAACTTTAGGAGCCGCAAATGCCAATGCTATTATGACAAAGAAATAACAACGAATGTTGCTTATCTGCAAATTGAAATCGACCGAGGATTGCATCAAGGCCGCCATTAGTACCATGATACAAGCCAGCAAAACAGCCGTCGCGAGAGTACTTTCAGTCTTGCTTAACGACAGTAAGCTACTGCGTATCACGATGAATAGGAACAGCACCCAAATCGCCAAACCCAGCGCCCCTTGCTCCAACCAGATGTGTAAAAAATCATTGTGCGATTGATCGAAAGTCACTTGGCGAAAGTCCGCATAATCTCGAAAAATCTGAAACACCGACGCGTAACTACCCACGCCATATCCGAATAAAATTGACTCTTTAATGGCCTGCCAAGTTAGTGCCCACTGCGCTCCGCGTTCGCCAATAGATAGGCCACTAGCACCAAATTTTTGCATGGTCTCAGCCCCAAAATAAATCATCAATGCTAGACAAAGACCAATCATTGGCGCTAATAAGCGCAACAATTTTGGCTGCCCCACTACCCGTTTGCCATGCATCAGTAATACTAGCGATAGCGATACAGCAAAAGCTAGAATACCTGCGCGTGACTGGGATAAAACCATCGCAGAAAGCGAGATTATCAAAGCCAAAATCACAATAAACCGTTTGCTAATTGATTGTTGTAGCAGTGATCTACTCGATCTTCGACCACTGTGTTTGATAAACCAATACAATTGCAAAGCGATTGGCCCCGCTAAACAAAGACCAACAAAGGCTGATAAATGATTGCGATTAACGAATAAACCACGAGCGGGAGAACTATGACCATCGATGGTTTTTATATCAACCAAATGAACATTGCCAAATTTGGCAAATATTGCGATGACCGCGTGGCTTGCTCCAACAATTAGCATCAGCCACAGCAAATGTTTGAGACGGCGACGGCTGTCGACTAACAGCAGCGTTAACACGAACACTGTAGTGACCATAAGCTCGCGCATTAAAAACCATTGGGTGCGGTGCGGCACTAGGCTTAAAGCGAGATCGGGCTGATACCAGCTTGCCGCGTAAATATCCCGGTTGGAAAATAGATCGTGAATTGGTGTTGCTATTGGCAGCACTAATTGTAATGCATGGATGACAAGAATCATCGCCCACGCCACTATTGCATACCTAGCCGCAATCAAAGCTCTAAAGTGACTACGTACCCCAAGTAACACTAATCCAAAGTAACTAGCCGCGAATAAGTATAAAACGGCACTAAACATCATCCAACTGGCACTAGCATAATGATCTGTGACAAACGAAAGACAATACAGCAGGATCAAAAAACCATACCAAATCAGCATATCGACAAAACCATGCACACCAACAAATGATGAGTTTTTCACCGACTGTGCCCAGTTTTGATTTTTGGGTTTAGGAATTTTAAATTCTGCGGCCCTGAATCGAGTAGTTCTGATTTGACCAAAACTTCATTGAACCGCTCTAACGAGACGCCCATCTGTAGGGCCGTATACTTAAATCGTTTTTTATAGGGTAATTTGGAAAATAATTCAGGGCAAAGGGTCGAGGAAAACGCTATTAAATTCTCAAAATCTTGGGCACACGGTCTTGCTAATAGATAGCTATTAGCTAAATCCCATTTCAATAGTCTGGCAGTTTTATCCAGCATCCAAAAACGCTCTTCTTTGGTTGCGCTGTACCAAGCTTGGCTATTGAGCATTTCTATCCAAAACTGCCCTCGAAAAGGGACCGCATTAATTCGTTGTTGATAGAGTTTTGCTAGCTGCTTTTGTAACTGGGCTCGTTCTGTCGGCCACACCATAAACTCTAAGCGCTTATTGGTTTCTGTTAATTGCACCGCAACGTCGTTTAAGCTCTCCATTCGTTGATTGGTAAACGGCGATAAAACAAAATCAAAGGAGGATGCTTGAGCCGACTTTAAGAGAATAGTTTTATCCCCAGAATTGACAAATTGTATCGCCTGATTGTACGCCGCGACAGCAATATTTAGGCATAACAGGGCCGCCACTAACAGCAATGCTCTGTGAGACAATTTCAGTTTAATTTCAGCCATAAAATTAGATGCCAGATGCTGTCTAGCCGAGGCCAATAAAAATTAGAATTTCAAATTAATTTTTACCTTGCTCATCAACGTAGGCGTAAGCTCCATAACCATAGAAACCGCCGTATTGATATGGATTACCTTTCTTGATGTTAGCTTGTGTCAACACTAAACCAGCAACCGAAACTCGACTGGCATTCAAACGTTTGATGGCATCTCGTGCCATGTGATGCGTCGTTCGGTCGGATTGAACTACCAATAATAATGCATCGCATAATTGACCCAGCACTACGGCGTCACTGGCTGGCAAAACTGGCGCAGTATCAACAACCACGTACTCGTATTTTTCTCGAAGCGCCTTAATGATAGCGGTAAATCGTTCACTCGCCAGTAACTCTAGAGGATTTGGCGGAGTCGTGCCCGAGTTCATAATCGATAGGTTGTGTTCTTCTTTATCCTTATGCACACAGTCACCCAACTTAGCTGCACCAGCAACACAATCCACCAGGCCAACAGACGATTCGGACTCTACAATATGTTTAATTCTAGGTCTGCGTAAGTCTGCATCTAACAACAGAGTTGAACCCAACTGCGCGTATGATATCGCGAGATTTGAGGCTAGGGTCGTTTTGCCTTCACTTTGCACCGATGAAGTGACGACAATGACTTTTGGAGGATTATCTACATCTGAATAGATAACACCCGTTCGAATGTGGTTTATCGACTCTGAGAATACAGAACGTTTATTCTCAAGATAGTGTCGCTCGACCTCTGCGGTCTCTCTCGGCAACGCTTGAACCACGCCAAATAAAGGCAAACCCAATTTTTCCTCAACAATGCGACCACTTTTAAAGGTGCTATCAAGTTGTTCGCGCAGAAACGCCAGACCAATTCCTAAAAATAATCCGCAAAACCCCCATAGCATAATAATTTTTTGCTTTTGTGGATATATAGACCCGCCGGGACGAAGTGCTTTATCGACAATACGTGCCCCAGTGACTTGCGATCCTGAAGCAGATAAATCTGCTTCTTTAAATTTTTCTAGAAACGCCTGGTAATACTGCTGATCAGACTCAACATTGCGTTCCAAACGGTCTAATTCAATATCTTTTTCTCGCGACGAAGAAATGTTTTTAGATTTGTTATTTAATCTAGAGCGTGCAGCATCGACCTCAGACTTGGCTTCTGTAATCTTTGGATGGCGGGCTCCGTAACGCTTGGACAGTTCAGTCAATTTGGTTCTGGCTCTAATGTAAACATCATTTAAGGCTTGTAACTCATTAGTAGTGATCTGATCCGATCTAGATGAATTCAAGCGGCCTTCTTGTACCAAAAATTCTTGCAACTGTTCTTGCGATCCATCCAGTTTAGCTTTGAGATCATCAATGCGCTGGGCAAACCATTGCGCAGTTTGCTGGGATCGATTCAATTGCGAATCCAAACCTTCTTCGATATAGGCCTCAACCAGAGCGTTAGCCACTTCAGCGGCAAAATCCGGATTAATAGATTTATAGCTTACGCGTACCAAATTGGTTTTTTCACCACCGCTGACCCCCACACCACTCTGAATAACACCAGTGAGCCAAGATTTTTTGCGCAATGCCTCTGACTCGGTCAACGGTTTCGCTTTATTGTAAACTGGAGCTACGCGAGTGAAACGATAGCCAGTAACTTTTTCTATCTCATTAAATAGAGCCGTGGCAAAACTTGGCGCTACCAGCAAACTGTCAAGAGAATCGCGCTCGACGAGTTTTAATTTATCAACAACGCGTTCGGCCACCGACCGACTTTTTAGTAGCTCGTATTGTGTTTCGTAAAAACGAAACGCATAGGGGTCAAAAACGCCTTGGCGACTATAGGCCGCACTACTAGGTTCAACCACCATAGTTAAACCAGCTTGATATACTGGCGTTTCCGAAAGCGCTTTGACTATTCCTGCAATAATACCGAGGATCAAAAATACGATAATAAGCCTATAATTTTCCTTAATGATTTGAATCGCATTACCTAAGGTCAACGATAAAGAATCACCCGAGCTCAACGAGCCTGAGGATGATGGTCCAGACAGAAAATCTCTGACCATGCGGTTGGGATCAAGACCTCCGCTTTGCTGATTCAAAACAATCTCGCTCCTACGTTGATAATGTCGCCTGGTTTAACTGGAAAAAACATCTTAACTCTATTAAATTTTTCTGGCTTTTCTTGACCTTCGGTATATCGTGTAACCGACACTTTACGTCTCGACCCCCGAAGACTGAAACCTCCCGCTAATACAATGGCTTTCTCAACCGTTAAATTTTTGCGATACGAATACTCCCCCGCAACATTCACCTCACCATGTAAGTAGATAAATGCCGTTGGTTCATCGCTAACGCCTTCGTCTTCTGTCACCGTTATGACATCTCCTGATAAAATCAAATCTAGGCTATCTAACGCCAGATCACTCTTAACGATTTGACCGTTTCGTAAAATGCTGATGCCGTTTCGCTTGGCCGAATTTTTGGTGCCGCCGGCTAAGGCTAAGGCTTTTGCTACGGTAAGCCCCTCAGAATAAGGAAAAGCACCCGTACTGCGCACACCGCCACGAATAAAAATGGGTCGATAACTAAATATCGTGACCGACAACTTAGGATTCTTAACATAGCCCTGAGCATATTTAGCACGCAATTTTCTTTCTATATTATTGGTGGTCGAACCCGTCACCGCCATAGAACCAATCAAGGGGAACGAAATTTGTCCATTCTCAGGAATCCGTGCATTGCTGAGGCTCAAATCGGGCTCGCCAAAAATGACCACAGATATAGCATCACCTGGCGCAAGTATATGTTCTCTTGAATCCACAGTTTTAGAGACTGTGTTATCAGATGAATTAGCATCAGGAGCCCTCAGCGCATTTTCATCAGGAGCCTTCAGCGGCTTTTCATCAGGAGCCCTCAGCGCACTTTGATTAGGGGCCCTCAGCGGCTTTTCATTAAGAGCCGTCAGCGGTTTGTCACCAAACCCAGAGTCATTAATTGCAACCACTAGATTGCCGGGACCTTTGATTTGAGCAAACCCATCTTTAAATGCCAAAACGTCACTGGTATACCCGCTATCGATAGACGCTAACACCGGCGCATCTAAGCTCGGTCGCAAACGCATATTGAGACTCGAAGCAGTCACAGTCGCGCGATTGGTTTCTTCAAATCGAAGATAATTTTGACTTACCCACACTGGCACAGTAGGTTGGTTGAAGCGCACTAAAACCCAACTACCGTCGCGCTCCATAATTTGATAATCCGACGTTTGACTAATTTCAGATATTTCGATCTTGGATTTCGCAGAATAGAGGGTAGTTCCTGCTTTTATGAAGCTTTGTACAGATTGACTTTGCGCATTGGCACACAATAGGAAACTACTGAGTAGTAGGTAACAGAGGGTCTTCGAGGGTCGAGACTCTAAGATTATTAGTACGCACGATTTAGACACTTCAATAAACCTAATCATTAAACCAACATTACTTAATTTTGACAATCATACAACAGTATAGCGAGCCTGCCGTTGCGATTCCATTCAACGCAAACTTAAAAGAGGGCCGTAAATGCCCTCTTAATAACAGTTAGATCAGGTTTTTATTAGCCAAGTCCTATTGGTTCTTTCTAGTAACCTTTGGTACACCAAAAGAATCCGGTTCAATACCTAGCTCACCAGATCGGCGACCTCCCGCTCGTCTAAACGGTGAACGTAAATCGGAGCGTAAACGGACTCCGTAATATCGATCTTCGTAATCAAATACGCCGATATTCGATTCACCATCAACCTCACCATAGAACACTCCGACAGTGAGATATTTTTTCCATGCATAATCTAAGCCCAAGCCCCAATCGGTAAATTCATCTTCTCGATCGCTGTCGTAGTCATCATCTACCACTTTGAAAAAAGCATTAAATGACAGTTGCTCTGTCAACGCATGAGTCCAACCAATAGCAAATAAATCACTCACGTAAAAGCTGGAAATGTCATCACCTGGTTCTTCAACTGCGCGCGATAAAGCAACATCAATAACGGAAAATGGATTAATTGCGTAACGGAGGTTGCCATAGAAAATACTACCATCGAAACCTTCACGAATTTCATCATCAGGTTCCCGTTCACTACGACCAATACCTAAGACGCCATTAAATCTGCGAGTTGGCTTCCAACGAACTCCTAATAAGTAGTCCGTTTGTTCGCTATCAATCGAATTTTGCTCGCGATCAAAATCAATGTCATAACGTTCTACCCGACCAAAAAAAGACGTGTTAGCTGCGATTCTATAATTCAAATCCAAATGCACGGAGCTGGCATCTCGATCCCGTCCACCGAATTCATTTTCAAGACCCTGATTATTGTTTGTGAACTCTGTGGTGGTTTGCTCAAAGCCTAGCACAGCAGTAAACCTGTCCAGTTTGCGTCCATAGGCTAAATCTGCACCGTAGGTTATATAATCTACTTCATCTGGACCTTGATCAAAGGCCACATCAATAATGGGATCGAATGGTCTAGAACCGGAAATTCCACGTTCTTGAAAACCGTTACCAATCGAAACAAATAAGTCCAAATCCCAACTGCGATTCAAATCAAGACTGCCTCGGCCGCTTAGGATATTTGCGGCGGTATCTTCTTGATCCAGTTCATCGTGAAAGGAGAATGAGCCGCTATAGGCAACATAAACCTGATGCCGTCCAATGTTGGTGCGATACGCGAGCGTGGGCCTTACAACCAACCGTAAATCTTCTTCTTCGATATCAGATCGCCGCCGAATGTTATCACTCTGTGTTACCACGACCTCTATCGACGGATAAAAATCGTTGAGCAAATCCAGTGGCTCATTTAGGCGACTGTCTCTGACAATGGATGCATCCTGAAATGATCGATAAGTATTTGATGGCGGATTAAGCCCTTTGTCAGAAACCTGTGGAAACACAGCAGACCCAACAAGCATCAAAGCAAGGCCAAGAATTAATTTACTTTTAATTCCCGTTCTTAAATTCATTTCACGACCGCACATATAGATTTAAACATAGCCACTACGACGCCCCTAAACCAGGCGGTGAGGCGGGTGGTGGTGG
>CAZJWW010000012.1:22387-32009 GCA_964549895.1 uncultured Gammaproteobacteria bacterium | reverse complement strand
GAACTAACTCAGCAACTAAAAGGACCTCAACTAGATACATCACACTCTCAGCGTGACTCGAGTGTAGTCGACTGGTGTCGATTGCTACGCGACCGTCGCTGGAGCCAAAAACAAAAATACCGATTACTTAGTATATTAGGTACGCCAGAATGCATTTACGCAGGTCATGATTCTCACTTAAAACAAATAGTCGGCGGCCAATTCCGCTCATCGTCAGCACAAGTTGAGGAAACCGATTTACTTAATGATCAAGCATGGTTAGCTGAGCCAGACAATCATTTGATTACACTGCACGACCCTCGTTTTCCTGAATCACTAAGGCAGTTATCTGACCCGCCTATTGCACTCATGGCGAGCGGAAACCTCGCTCTGCTTGATGACCCTAAAGTGGCAATTGTGGGTAGCCGTAGGCCGACTCCGGTGGGCGCAAATTTAGTTAAAAAATTAGCAGGAGATCTTGCCGCAATAGGTCTGGCAATAACCAGTGGCATGGCGCTTGGCATAGACGGAATGGCACATCGAGCGGCACTAGATGTTCGAGGTTCTACTATCGCTGTGATGGGTTGTGGTTTGGATATTATCTATCCGACCCGTAATCGGTGTTTATACGAACAATTGTTAGAGCAAGGTTTAATTTTAAGTGAATATCCATTGGGCTATAAGCCAACTCGATTTACCTTTCCACAACGAAATCGGATTGTAAGCGGATTGTCGCATGGTGTCGTTATTGTGGAAGCGGCAGAGCGCAGTGGCACATTAATTACAGCGCGTCTCGCCTTAGATCAAGATCGAGAATTATTGGTCGTGCCTGGTTCGTCACTAAGTTCACAGTACGCGGGCTCCCACCAGTTGCTAAGAGAAGGCGCTACATTAGTGACCTCAGCTCAAGATGTTTTATATGCATTAGAGCAACCCTTACAACAGCATTTGGCGAAGTTGCCGCCTAGATGTCAGACGCTACCCCACGACAATAGTGACAGTGCGGGACTTGCTAACACACAGAATTCTAAAGCGCACTTTATACTCAACTATATTGGTGCCGAGTCGACACCGATAAATCAGATCATTGCAGACAGTGGATTATCGGCTAGTGAAGTTTCGTCCTTGCTCCTCGTTCTTGAGTTAGATAATATCATTGCTATCGATAGCGAAGGTGGTGTCATTAGTCTGCGATAGTCAATGGTATGTTTGAGCTACACATATATGAGGGCGTATACTTGAAACAAGACATACTAGAAGTGCTGATTTACCTTTTTGAAAATTACACCATCGATGGTGTCTCATTCGAGACAGGGCAAGACGAACTTGCTGAAGAGTTGATTGGCGCCGGTTTTGACGGAGAAGAAATAGACAGAGCTTTTATCTGGCTGGAAGGTTTAATGGACATTTGCGAGCAGGATGAAGCGCAAAGCTTGTCGTCTCAAACTAGTCACTCTATTCGATTCTTTACCAGTGAAGAACATCAACGTCTTGGCTTAGCAGGACAATCATTATTACTACGCTTAGGCAATGTAGGGGCGCTTGATCAGTATTCTCGAGAAATGGTCATTGATCGCGTGATGGCGCTGGATGTAGCACAGTTACACTTGGATCATATTCGTTGGGTGATTCTTATGGTACTGAGTAATCGACCGGGTTATCGAGAGATTACTGAATGGGCAGAAGTGGTCATTAGCGAAAGTGTATTACCGGTCATTCATTAGGATTGCTTGGTGCACCGAGAAGTTATAGAAACCGTATTGAACATTTTCTAAGTTGCTCAGTACTAATGGTGAAACACTGTTAATTAATTCGGTTCAAGGTCAATAAAATATGCGGGTTCAAGACTGTTTATAGCACCGCAAATGTATTCATCACTTGCTAGCAGCACGTTTAATGTGGATACTCTCTGCGGATTTAGTGTAAAAATCTTTACATTTGGCCGCGAAGCCTACGAATAATATGTGAAGCTCTAGCAGCTCCGCATGGCTATACTTAATTAAATTACTAACATCTGAAAAATTGTGACATGGGCAAATCCTTAGTCATCGTCGAGTCGCCTGCGAAAGCGAAGACGATAAACAAATATCTTGGCAATGATTACATCGTTAAGTCCAGCGTGGGGCATATTCGGGATCTGCCCACCAGTGGCGGCGAAAAAAAACCGATAGATACTAAAGAGCGTGCTCGTCAGGCTGCGATAACGCGTAAGTTATCGCCAGAAGATAAAATCATTCATCGCCAGAAAAAGAGTAAGGAGCAACTGATACGGCGCATGGGTATTAATCCTGATAAGGATTGGGAAGCTCGATATGAGATATTGCCGGGTAAAGAAAAAGTAGTTGGTGAATTGGTTAAGCTCGCTAAAGAAGCCGATGTGATTTATCTGGCGACGGATATGGATAGAGAAGGTGAAGCTATCGCTTGGCATTTACAAGAAGCGATTGGCGGAGACCCTACTCGATATCGCCGCGTGGTATTTAATGAAATTACTAAAACGGCGATTCATGCGGCGTTTGAAAGCCCTGGTCCGGTTGATATGAATCGCGTGCAGGCCCAGCAAGCACGACGTTTTTTAGATCGAGTGGTTGGCTATATGGTATCGCCCTTGTTGTGGGCAAAAATTGCTAGGGGCTTGTCGGCAGGCCGTGTGCAGTCAGTAGCACTGCGCTTAGTGGTGGAGCGTGAGCGCGAGATTCGAGCATTTATTCCCGAAGAATATTGGGACTTATTCGCTGATTTAACCACCAAAAGCAAAGACAAAATAAAGTTTGAAGTTAAAAAACACGCCGGTAAAACATTTCGCCCAACCAGCAAGGAACAAACAGATATTGCGATTGCTGAGTTAAAGCCAGGTGAGTATAAAATAGCGGATGTTAAGGAACGGCCGACCACTACCAAACCAAGTGCACCTTTTATTACTTCTACCTTGCAGCAAGCGGCCAGTACTCGTCTTGGTTTCGGAGTTAAAAAGACCATGATGATGGCTCAGCGACTGTACGAAGCGGGTTACATCACTTATATGCGTACCGATTCCACTAATCTTAGTCGCGAGGCAGTCGAAGATTGTAGGGCATTTATTGACAAAGAGTACGGAAAAAAATATTTACCGGAAACTGCGTTGTCTTATTCGAGCAAAGACGGAGCGCAAGAGGCGCACGAAGCTATTAGGCCGTCGGACGTTGGTGTTGAACCTAATCATGTGGCAAATGTTGATAGAGACGCCGAGCGTTTATACAATTTAATTTGGCGACAATTCGTTTCTTGTCAAATGGCGAGCGCTAAATTTTTAAGCACCTCGGTAGTGATTAATGTGGCCGATTATGAGTTGCGAACTCGCGGTCGAGTGGTGATTTTTGATGGTTATCAAAAAGTATTGCCGCCAGTTTCAAAAAAGGACGATGACGGAGTCCTACCCGCTATGAAAGTAGGTGAAGTTCTCGACCTGCAAAATCTTACGCCAACTCAACATTTCACTAAACCGCCAGCTCGCTATACCGAAGCCAGCTTAGTAAAAGAGATGGAAAAACGCGGCATAGGCCGACCATCAACGTATGCAGCTATTATCTCGACTATTCAGGATCGAGGTTATGTACAGGTAGAGAAGCGTCGTTTTTACGCTCAGAAAATGGGCGATATTGTCACTGAGCGTTTGGTTGAAAGTTTCACCGAGCTAATGGACTACGATTTCACCGCTAATATGGAAGACCGTTTAGACGATGTAGCTAAGGGGCGACTTAAATGGCGTGAATTGCTGGACAGGTTCTATACTGAATTTTCTGAAACCTTGCTGAAGGCGCAAAATGATGATGATGGCGGTATGCGCCCCAACTCGCCCACAGAAACTGATATTGAATGCAGTACATGCGGTCGACCTATGCAGATACGTACCGGCAGTACAGGTGTGTTTTTGGGCTGCTCAGGTTATGCCTTACCGCCGAAAGAGCGTTGTAAATCGACCATGAATTTGGTGCCAGGCGAAGAAGCGGTCAATGTTGATGAAGATGATGAAGCCGAAGCAAAGTTACTGATTCAAAAACATCATTGCAAAATTTGTGGTACCGCCATGGACAGCTACTTGTTGGACGAAACGCGCAAGCTGCATGTATGCGGAAATAATCCCGATTGCGCAGGTTTCGAAGTTGAGAAAGGTTCCTACAAGATCAAGGGCTACGAAGGGCCAGTGCTGGAGTGTGATAAGTGCGGCAGCGAAATGCAGCTTAAAAATGGTCGCTTTGGTAAGTATTTTGGGTGTACGAACGAGGAATGTAAAAATACTCGTAAGTTGCTTCGAAATGGCGAGGCAGCGCCACCGAAGATGGACCCTGTGCCTATGCCAGAATTAAAATGCGTCAAGGTGGATGACCATTATATTTTACGTGACGGTGCATCTGGCTTGTTTTTGGCCGCCAGTGCGTTCCCTCGCAACCGAGAAACACGTGCACCGTTGGTCGCGGAAATTTTGCCACACAAAGATGAGATTGATCCAAAATATAAGTTTCTTTTTTCCGCGCCAGTTGCTGACGAAGATGGTTTGCCAACCGTCATTCGCTACAGTCGTAAAACCAAAGAGATTTATGTGCAGACCGAGCAAGATGGCAAGGCGACAGGGTGGAAGTCGTTTTATCAATCTGGCAAGTGGGTAGTTACAGAAACTAAAAAAGTCAAAAAGAAAGCCAAGAAAAAGGCCGCGAAGAAAAAGGCGAAAAAGAAAGCTAAGAAAAAAGTAACAAAAAAACCCTAGTTGTTTTAACCGAACCTATATTAACCAGATCTTAGAATAGCCCTTCGGTATCTTGTTCTTGTTCGATAATCCGTTCTTGTAAAGAAGGTAATTGTGGGTCTGAACCTGAGGGGTCAGATCCATCCTCGCCGTATAAGTCGGCGCCGTATATCTGTTCCGAATTTGGTTGATAATCTGGCCCACGTTCAGCTTCTAAGGCTGCGTATTCAAGCTCTAATTGTTCTAGTTCAAGCTGCTTTTGCAGTGCTTGCTGTTCAGGGCTCAAGGCGTTAAATTTTTCTAATTCCTCCTTTTCCAAAGCTTGTTTTACGGCGTGCTGCGCAAATAGAGCAGCCTTGGCTTCAGGTGAAATAAGTTCAGGTATTAAGTCATTAATAACAAAATATTCGGAAATGGCGTCTGGATCTAGCTCGTTGGTGCGCTTGCCAGTGGCCCGATCAATCCATGTTTGTTCAATATAGGGCGGGGTTTGCTCAGGGTCTTGTGGTACGCCGTCTAAGCCAGTACGCATATAATCTATCCATATGGGTAAGGCAGCGCGGCTACCGGCTTCGCCGCGACCCAGAGTAGCAGGGTCGTCGAAACCGACCCAAACAGTTGTGGCAACCTTAGAATTAAAACCGCTGAACCATGCATCTATATAGTCGTTAGTGGTGCCGGTTTTACCCGCGAGATCTTTGCGTTCGAGCTTTAGAGCCTTGCGTGCTGTGCCGCGACGAATCACATCTTTAAGCATACTGACCGTAATAAAATTATTGGCGCTATTCATGACTCGAGGCGCTGAATAGTATTGTGGTTCGGCATTAGTCATTTTGTCGCTATTGGCCAGCGCGGCGGCGAGTAGCTGCGCCTTACTCAGGGGAGTTTCTTCAACATCTATGCCGTTATTAGTAAGTTGACTGCTGGTATCCTCGGCTATGATCCTTTGACTTGCTGAAGGTTCCTTATTAGCTGAGGGCTCTCCATTCGCTGAAGGCTCTCCCTCCGTGGCGACTATTTGCTCGTCGGATGTTTGGTCCTTCGATGCTTGTAGTTCGTCTAATTCTGCTTCGCTCAGGTCTTCATCGCTTAGCTCTTCGACTTTGGGTAAATATTGCGTATAGCATTCATCGCAAAATTCAGGTTTCTCAGCGCGATATACAATCTGGCCATTACGATCCAAGATGTAATCAATAAACTGTGGTTCGATCTGATAGCCGCCATTGGCGATAGTGCTGTAGGCATTTGCGACTTGTAGCGGCGTCGCTCCACCTGCACCAAGTGCCATAGTCAGCGAGGAAGAAAAGCGGCTCATATCAATGCCGAAGCGACTCACATACTCCCTTGCATAGGGAATCCCGATAGATCGTAATAAACGAATTGAGACCAAGTTTAAGGATTTGCTGAGCGCTTCGCGCATACGTGTTGGACCAAAAAACTTACCAGAATAATTTTCTGGTCTCCAAAGGGTGCCGTGAACGGGGTCTCGAGTAACAATCGGTCCGCCACTAATCAGTGTTGCTGGTGTAAAACCTTTGTCTAAGGATGCGGAGTAAATAAATGGTTTTATATTGGAACCGGGTTGGCGAATCGACTGCACCGCACGGTTATATTTGTTAAGAAAGAAGTCATAGCCACCAACTAACGAGATAATTCGCCCGCTATTGGGTTCCATAGAAATTAATGCGCCACCGACATTAGGTATTTGCGATAGCTTCCATTGTGTGGGTTCTTCTTTGGCATCGTTGACGCCAGCTAAATCATCTTCGCCGCGGGCGGTATTGTCGACTATGGCGTTTGCAGCCTGAGCGTTTTCGTTTGAAGGGTTCTCATATATTGGCTCGATATATACTACGTCTCCCACCGAAACTATTTTGCTCATTGACTGTGGTGGTTCACCAACTAAATTGGCATGACGATGCCTTTTGGCCCAACGTGCAGTTGCCAGCTCTAGCACTACATCACCATAAGTGCGTGTTTTTGCTTTAGCCTGTTGTTCTGAAACTTCGACAATGATTGCCGGTTGTTGTTCTTGGCTATTAGGGTACACGCTGAGAGCGAGATCATAGTCTATGCCGCCGAGCTCTTCATCGACAGCCAATTCCGACAATTTCAGTCTGGCAATAGGGCCACGAAAGCCATGCCGTTTGTCATAGGCTTTCAGTCCACGACGCAGCGCTGCATCCGCTGCCAATTGCTGCTTTGATTGAATGGTGGTATAGACATTGAGACCTTGCCAATACGCTCCCTCACCAAAGGCGTCAGTTAAGTGAGAGCGCACCATTTCGGCAATATGGGGGGCAACTAAGCCAGTGTTTCTAGTATGTTTTTCTGCCGTGGTAGGAGCTGCTATGGAGAGCTCATAGGTTTTGTCAGTAATTTTACCCAATTCCGACATGCGTTTTAGTACGTAGTTACGTCTTAATGTAGCGCGCTCAACATTGCGTATCGGGTTATATCGCGAAGGCGCTTTGGGTAATCCTGCCAACATTGCGGTCTCAGCGACGCTTAAGTCACTCAATTCTTTAGCGTAATAGACCTCGGCTGCAGCACCAAAACCATATGAACGATGGCCTAAAAATATTTTATTTAGGTAAAGTGACAGGATCTCGCGCTTACTGAGTATTTGTTCTAATTTGAGCGCGAGTAATATCTCCTTGACTTTGCGTATATAGGTTTTTTCTGGGCTTAAAAAGAAATTTCGAGCCACTTGCATGGTGATGGTACTAGCGCCTTGTTGTGTCTGACCACTGCGAAAATTGGTCAATGCGGCCCGAATTAAGCCACTAAAGGCGATTCCACCGTGTTCAAAATAACCGTCATCTTCACTGGCCAGAACAGCATCAACCAGAGTTTGCGGGAAATCATCGAATTTGATTGGTTTACGGCGTTCGTCCCCAAATTCCGAAATTAATTGCTTATCTGCGGAGTAGACTCGAAGCGGTACTTTTAGCTCTATGTCCCTTATGCTCTGCGCGTCTGGGAGCTCTGAGTTAAGCTGGATAATTAAAAATCCGACCGTTATCAAACCTATCATTACTACCCTAGTGGTGAGGGTAGTTAAGGGTAAAATTAGGGCAGATTTTCTCAAAACGACGATTTCGTACAGATAAATTGATTGGCGATAATATATTATTTAGTTAATTTCCTAAACAGAAATGTAGCATTATTGGCTCGGGTTCGTTAGAATTTAAGGTAAGTAATTATAATAATGATATAAATAGCGGTTTTTATGGAGGTTTCTTGAAACTGTTCGGGTCAAAATCTAAGTCCGTAATCGGCGTTGATATCGGTACTCATTCAATTAAATTGGTTGAATTAGGTGGTTCTGCTAGCAACCCTACGGTGGTCGCATGGGGCATCGCTGAGCTGCCTAATGGTGCCTTTTCTGAAAATGCGATTGCCAATGCAGATCTTGTTGCAGATGCGCTCAATACTCTGCTGGTCAAAGCTGGGGCAAAAGGCGACACTGTGGCTGTTGCTGTGTCATCTTCACATGCCATAACCAAAGTGCTTGGTATGCCGATTGATATTAGCGAGTCAGAATTAGAAGAGCAAATCAGTATTGAAGCGTTGCATTTTATTCCATATCCCATCGATGAAGTTAATATCGATTTTGAGGTCATTGGCAAATCTACTATCAACGATCAAGAGAACGACGTGCTATTGGTCGCTTGTCGACGCAGTATTGTCGACGATTATATCGATTTGATTGAGAGTTCAAATTTGAATCTGGAATACATTGATATAGATACCTTTGCTTTAGAGAGAGTGTATCGCTCACAAAATTCATTGGCTTCCAATTCTGATCAGCCGGTGGCGGTATTTGATATCGGATCTTCCAGTAGTCATTTGATGGTCGTTGATCATGAGCGTGTATTGTATTCACGGCACCAAAATTTTGGAGCTTCACAGTTAACCAAATTGGTGCGTAAAGAGTATGGTGTCAATGTAGAAGAGGCCGAAGATATTCTAAATTCAACGCAGCCCCCGGGCGATTTTATCAGCGCGGTACAAGAGCCGTTTACCGAAATGTTGCGCCAAGAAGTGAGCCGGGCGCTGCAGTTTTTCTACTCTTCCAGTTCGTATTCTAATATTGATAGCATTGTCTTAACAGGTGGTTGTAGCGGCATGAGCGGCTTAGCAGGTGATCTCGAGGTAAAAATGCGAGCTAAGGTCAGCGTCCTAAACGCGATTAGTAATGCTAGGGTCAAAAGTAATCGAGCAATGATTGCTGAAGTTTCTCCCTCGTTATCTATCGCCTACGGTCTGTCATTGCGAGGTTTACAATAATGGCTAATATTAATTTACTTCCATGGCGAGAAGCGCAGCGGCGCGAGCGAAATCGGTCTACGCTGGTGATGTGTGTGCTCATGTGGATATTTGCCGGTGTTTTGGTATTTGCCGCGAAATTATTTATGGACGGCCGAATTAATCACCAAAACGATAGAAATGCATACGTTCAGCAAGAGATTGATGCCTTGTCAAAAGTAATTGCTGAAATCGAAGATTTAAAAGACAAACGAGATGCATTGTTGGCGAGGATGGAGGTCATTCAATCTTTGCAGCAAAACCGGTCGCAAATCGTGCATGTGTTTGACGACTTAGTAACCAAACTCCCTAAAGGTGTTTATTACGATAGCGTCAACAAGACAAGTAATAACTTTGAAATCGATGGTCGCGCGCAATCAAACAACCGTGTTTCAGTACTAATGCGCAGTTTGGACGCTTCTGAGTGGTTTGATAACGCGTCATTGAATGTGGTTGATATAATCGATCAAAATGGTGCCACCGTCAGTAAGTTTGATGTGCAGGTAAAAGAAGAACGCAAAGATGGCGATGATGATGGGGTTGAAACAATTCGATAGTTTCAGCCTTATTGCAATGAAAAACGCAGTGAATCGATTTCGATAATGCAAA
>CAZJWW010000012.1:0-22287 GCA_964549895.1 uncultured Gammaproteobacteria bacterium | reverse complement strand
TGCAAACAGACAGTGCAAAGAATTGAGATAAAAAGAAAATGAGTTTATTAGAAGAATTAAGCAGTATTGATATAAATGATATTGCCTCTTGGACGCGTCGAGTTAAGTTCTTGATGGCCGGTCTACTATGCCTAGCCATATTGTTTGCCGGTTATCACTTTATTATTAAAAAACAATTTGTTGATTTGGATGTTGTTAAAGCCAAAGAACAACAATTGAAAGACACTTTTCTAGACAAAAAAGCATTGGCGATCAATTTAGATGCTTATAAGGCTCAAAATGTTGAAGCTGAAGAAACCTTTGGTGTGTTGTTAAAACAATTACCGAATGAAAGTGAAATTCCAGATTTATTAATCGATATGACTCAAGTGGGTTTAGCGCGCGGTTTGCAATTTGAACAAATCAAACCGGGTGTAACCATTGAACAAGATTTCTACGCTGAGAAGTTGGTTAATATTAAAGCTAACGGCAGCTATCACCAGATAGCGAATTTTATCAGTGATATTGCCGCTTTGCCGCGAATCATTAATGTGGCAAATTTTAAACTGGTTCGTGAAGAGAATGAGTCCAGTAATTTGACTCTAGAAGCGGTTACTAAGACCTACCATTACTTAGAGGATTCTTATGTTAGCGACCAGTAATAAAATTGGAGCTCTTACTTTGCACAATGCTTGCAAATTAGTGTTAGGGGTGTCTTGCTTATTATTATTGCAAGGCTGCCAAGACCGTAGCATGAGTGACTTGAGAGAGTTTGTAGCGACTGCGTACCAAGATCGTAAACCAGAGATTGAGCCTTTACCTGAGATCGAACCTTTTCAAGCGTTTGAGTATTCAGCAAGCAATGCAGATGACCCATTTGACTTTGATAATATTTCCACTGAACGCGAATCCGATGGTCAGTCGGCTAGTAAGCGTCCCGATGCGAATCGTCGGCGCGAAGCACTTGAAAACTTTCCTTTAGATGCGTTGAAATTAGTCGGAACGTTATCTAAAGAAAATGTTCCTTGGGTAATCGTTCAGACCAATGAGGGTAAAGCTCATCTTGCAAAGACGGGTAATTACTTGGGACAAAATGATGGGAAAATTAAGTTTATTGACCCTGATCGACAATTAGTGCAATTAGAAGAGACAGTGCGCGATGCGGGTGGGCGTTGGGTCACTAGAGAATTAGATTTAAAAATTGATGAATAACAATAACAACAACAACAAAATTAATCAGGAAAACAATATGATTAACCCAAACCATCGGATTAAGAGCGCGCTTGGAATAGGCTTTAGACGCATTGCTGTCTGCTTTACTATGCTTGTTTTAGCGGGTTCAAGTGTTGCACAAGACAGCACAAACCTGACAGGAATCGTGTTTAGCAAACTATCGGGCGATAACGTCCAGATAAACATGGTCACGGACGCACCCACAGAGCGTCCGGGTACTTTTAGCACGGACAATCCCGCACGTATTGCTTTAGACTTTTTTGGTGTGACTGAGCAACTTCCTGAAAACCTTATTGATATTGATATTGGTAAAGTCGAAAGTATTATTGCGGTGGAAACGCCAGATAGAACGCGGGTAATCATTAATTTATTTGACACCGCGCGTTACGAGATTCTTGAAGCTGAAAACGGCTATGCAGTCACGATTTTCAATACCGAAGTTGATGACAGTCCAGTACGCGCACCAAAACCGTTTGCTGAGCGCGATGAAGTGGCCGGTGCTCCATCTGTCACTAATATTGACTTTAGACGTTCTGAAGCAGGTGGCGGTACGCTGGTTGTTGATTTAAATGACGACGGTATTACGGTTGATACGCGCGAGCGCGATGGCGAAATTGTTATCGATTTTCTCGGCGTCAACGTGCCTGTTGATTTGGAACGTCGCTTAGACGTTACAGATTTTGCAACTCCAGTTCAAATGATAGATGCCTTTCAAAATTCTGATAATGTTCGTGTGGTTGTTGTTCCACAAGGTCGATATCAACATTTAGCTCTGCAGTCTGGTAACCGGTTTACTCTCGTGGTTGACCCAATTGTTGAAACTGCGGAAGAGAAACGCAACGCTGAAGACGAGGCGCTGGGGTTTTCTGGTGAGCGATTGTCTATTAATTTTCAAAAGATCGAAGTGCGTGCTGCATTGGCGGTAATAGCGGACTTCACTGGTATTAATTTTGTAACCAGTGACTCGGTGACCGGTGAAATCACCATCAATTTGAAGGACATTCCTTGGGATCAAGCACTTGATGTTATTATGCGATCTAAGGGACTTTCCAAACGTCAAACTGGCAATGTGATTTGGGTTGCTCCAACTCAAGAAATTCAAGACTTTGAAGAACAACAGCTGCGTGCTAACGCTGTGGTTGCTGAATTTGCACCCTTGGTAACAGAATTACTAACCATCAATTATGCGCGCGCGGCTGATATTGCACGGGTACTTCAGCCTGGTGGAGCGGGTGGTTCTGTCGGCGCAAACACTTCTAATGTTGGTGTAAGCTCGGTCAATAATGGCGCATCTGGCGCGGGCAGAGCTGGCTCTAACAATTCTTTATTGACTGAGCGCGGCAGTGTTACGGTTGATCAAAGAACCAATACATTATTAATCAAAGATGTCGCAACAAAAATTCGAGAGTTGCGTCAATTGATCGCTAAGCTGGATAAACCGGTTCGACAAGTTTTGATAGAGACTCGAATTGTGGCCGCTAATGATGATTTCAGTCGTGAGCTTGGCGCACGACTGGGTTTTCAAAGAGTGGTTGAAAATGCCACTCTGTTTGGTAGCGATAGTGGTATCGGAAACGTAACTGGCAGTGGTAGTTTGGCTGGATTATCGACCATTAATGATTCGATAGTTGGTGCTGAATCAGACAACCCTCTATTTCCAAGTGGTACTTTAGCAGGTGCTCTCAATAGTGATGATGGCCTTGCGTTTGATACGTCCACTGGCGTACCTGGCGGCCTCGCCGTGGATTTGGGGGCTAATGCTATAGCGGGAACCAATGCTGCATCTTACGCCTTCGATATTTTTAGAGCGGGTAATGGCTTTGCCAACCTAATTTCTCTAGAACTGTCTGCGCTGGAAGCGGACGGGCGAGGCAAAGTGGTTGCGAGCCCACGTTTGATAACCGCAAATCAACGAGAAGCACGTATTAGCCAAGGTTCTGAGATTTTTGTCACTATTCCCGGTGAGGGTGGTGGTGTTGGCGGCGGTGGCGGCGGCGGTGGTGGTGGACTAGAAACCATCGAGGCTGAGCTAACGTTGGTTGTTACCCCGCAGATCACACCTGATGATCGAGTTATTTTGGATGTGGAAATTAATCAAGACACAATTATTTCTATCGATCCTACCGTATTGGGTACCCAAGAAATTCTAACTCAAGTGTTAGTCGACAATGGTGAGACCATTGTTATTGGCGGTATTTATCAAGAGGAAAAAACCGAAGGGGTAACGAAAGTACCGTTTCTTGGCGACATTCCTTATCTAGGTGCCTTGTTCAAACGTAGATCGCGGCTTGAGAATCGAAGTGAATTGTTGATCTTCTTAACACCAAAAATAATCACACCTAAACTGGATCTTGGATAGTAGATTTTATAAATAGGAAAGGTGAAAGTGCTTTTCACCTTCCCGATTAACTCTACTTAAAGCGACAAATCTCAGTTTAAAACCTCAAATTCGTCTCTAAACTGGCGATAAAATACGTAGCCCAAGGGTATCTCCCAGAACCTTAATTTTTCGCGGGTACTTTGACCAAAGTGGTATAGCTACTTTTATTGACAATAGGGTCGTATAAAAAGCCCATTAAATCATGCAGACAGTTTTATGCAGAACATCATATTTATTGGCCCAATGGGCTCCGGTAAAACAACGGTCGGTAAACAATTAGCCAAACGCACGCGATTGGATTTTTTAGATTCGGACCATTTAATCGAAGAACGCTGTGGAGTGTCGATTTCAACCATTTTTGATATCGAAGGAGAAGAAGGTTTTCGCAAGCGCGAAACCAAAATGCTCGCCGAGCTCTGTGAACGCACAGGGATTATTTTAGCCACTGGCGGTGGCGCTATAGCCATCGAAGAAAATCGCATATTGTTGCGCAAAAGTGGCTACATTGTCTATTTAAAAACCTCTATCAAAACACAGCTTGCACGCACTCAACGCAATCAAAATCGACCATTATTGGATAACGTGGATGCGGAACAAAAGCTCACTCAACTAATGGAAGAGCGAGGCTCATTGTATGAGCAAGAAGCGGATCTGATTGTAACCTCAGGTGATCGAGTGGTTGCAAAAGTGGTAGAAGAAATTTTAGAGGCCATTGATAAATAAAGCTGAGGCTTTTCATCGCACCGCTGAGACTTTTCATCACACCGCTGAGGCTTTTCATCACACCGCTGAGGCTCTTTAAAACTTAATCGAAGGGCTCGATAGAGCTAAAGTGGGGTGGCCCTTAGCGAGGGTCAAGTTCAAGACCTTCGCGGTTTGCCGCGATCCGCTCGCCGTGACATTTAAAGCGATTTCGAGTATACTTTCGCTCCTTTTTTGGAAATCAACTCTCATGGATCATTCTATCCATGGTCGAGTCTCTCTGAACTAATAGTCTCATCTATCCAGCCTGCCAATGGCTGGGCTTTAGACACGGTGGGTGACGCGGCGCTAGCTTTGGTAAAGATAGCCGCTGCCTTATTTTTTGGAGAAGAAGTATCAACGCCAGACGAGCCAGATCCTTCGGAGTTCGTTTTGACCGAGTGCTTTTTGCTTTGTTTCTACTGTACGCAGTCTTATCTTAACAGGTGGTAAACATCATGTATCACAAGGCAGGCGGTTTGTACCGCCCTGAATTTGAAAAAGACAATTGTGGTTTTGGTCTTATTGCCAATATGGATGGTAAGGCCAGTCATTGGTTAATTGATACTGCAATTAGTGCGCTGGCTCGATTAACACATCGCGGTGCCGTTGCGGCTGATGGAAGAACGGGTGATGGTTGTGGTCTTTTAATGGCAATGCCAGACTTATTTATGCGTCGAGTAGCTCATGAACAGGGCTATGAGTTAGGTTCATTATTTGCCACTGGATTGATTTTTTTAGGCTCATCGAAGAGCGCGCAAAAAAATGCCCAGACTATCTTAGCTGCTGAGGTCGAGAACGAGGGACTAGAAGTGGTAGGGTGGCGCCAATTACCATTGGATGAATCCGCGCTGGGAGACCAAGCGAAAGCTACCGTGCCAGAGATACAGCAGATTTTTATTAATGCGCCCCAAGGATTAGAACAAGATGAATTTGAGCGCAAGCTCTATCTGGCGCGTCGGCGAGCAGAAAAGCAATTGATCCCTAATGATGATCAATTCTATGTGCCGAGCTTGTCCAGCAAAATCATTTTGTACAAGGGTTTGGTTATGCCTGAATACTTACCGGTATTCTATAAAGATCTAAACGATGATGATATCGCATCGTCGCTATGCTTATTTCATCAGCGCTTTTCAACCAATACTCTACCTCAGTGGCGCTTGGCACAACCGTTTCGTTATTTGGCGCACAATGGTGAAATTAATACCATTCAAGGAAATCGTAACTGGGCCTTAGCTCGTGGCAGTAAGCTTAAATCAGAAAAAATGCCAAACCTGAGTGATGCAGCACCGATTGTGAATACCAGCGGTTCAGACTCTATGAGTTTGGACAATATGCTTGAAGCGTATTTGCTAGGGGGCATGAATATATTTAAAGCGACTCAAACATTAGTGCCACCAGCTTGGCAAAATGCCGAGCACATAGACCCAGATTTAAAGGCCTTTTATCGCTTTCAAGCGATTCATGCTGAGCCCTGGGACGGTCCAGCAGGTATCGTTCTCACGGATGGTCGTTACGCTTCCTGTGCGTTAGACAGAAATGGTTTGCGTCCTGCGCGCTATGTTATAACCAAGGGCCGGACTATTACTTTAGCGTCAGAAGTAGGCGTGTACGACTATGAAGAAGCCGATGTGATTGAAAAGGGACGTTTAAAGCCTGGCCAAATGATTGCGGTTGACACGCAGACTGGGCAGCTGGCATTACCTGAACACGTCCATGAGATCATTAAAAGCGAATACCCATACAAACAGTGGTTAAAAAACAATGTGGTGCGTCTTAAATCTGATCTAACTGAAGAAGAAGTGGCTGTTTCACTTAATAGTGCATCGTTAAAAATTTATCAGAAGTTGTTTCAGATTAGCAATGAGGAATGCTCCGATGTGATTCGGGTGCTGGCTGAATCCTCTCAAGAAGCCACTGGGTCAATGGGTGACGATACCCCGATGGCAGTGCTGTCTATGCGTCACCGTATGTTGAGTGATTATTTCAGGCAGCAATTTGCGCAGGTGACCAATCCGCCGATTGACCCATTGCGTGAGCAAATAGTGATGTCCTTAGAAACCTATTTTGGTTCTGAGGTTAGCTTATTTGAACCCACTGAAGAAATGGCTAAATCGATTGTGGTGGATTCGCCAGTATTATCAACCGGTAAATATCAACGCTTGTTGGAAATGGATGACCCAAAATTTGAGCATCAGATTATTGATATCACCTATTCTATCGATTCAAGCTTAGAAATTAGAGTAAAGGAAATTTGCGCTGAAGTAGAACAGCATGTGCGCGATGGTTCTCGTTTGATGGTACTGTCAGATCGCAACGTTTCCAAAGATCGTTTACCCGTTCAAGCGTTGTTGGCTACTGGCGCAGTGCATCATCACTTAACTCAAACAGGATTAAGGTGTAATGCCAATATTATCGTCGATACGGCAACGGCAAGAGATTCGCATCAATTTGCAGTCCTACTGGGTTTTGGCGCAACCGCCATTCACCCCTATCTGGCTTATGGAACGATTCGTGAGATGAATCGTGAAGGCCATATAAAGGGTGACCTAAATATTCACTTACGCTCTTATCGCAAAGGTATCAATAAGGGTTTATACAAAATCATTTCTAAGATGGGTATTTCCACTATTCATAGCTATCGAGGTGCTCAGTTGTTCGAAGCTATTGGATTGTCTAAGGAAGTAGTAGATCAGTGTTTTGCAGGCGTGGTCAGTCGTATACAAGGCACTAATTTTGAGCACTTGGACGAAGACCAAAGAGAGTTGCACGAAAACGCATGGAATCCACAGACCGCATTAGAGCAAGGTGGTCTGTTGAAATATATTCACGGTGGTGAATACCATGCTTACAATCCTGACGTTGTGCGGACCATGCATGCGGCGGTTGAAAGTGGTGATTTTGAGCTCTATCGCGAATACGCTGACACCGTAAACAATCGTAAGCCCATGGTGCTGCGGGATCTACTGGTACTGCGAAATGACATTGAACCCATTGATTTAGATCAGGTCGAATCATGGCAAGATATCGTGCTGCGCTTTGACAGCGCTGGGATGTCCCTCGGCGCGCTATCGCCCGAAGCTCATGAGTCTCTTGCCGAAGCCATGAACGGCCTAGGTGGGCGTTCTAATTCGGGAGAAGGCGGCGAAGATGCGGCCCGCTATGGCACTAAGAAAATGTCAAAGATTAAACAGGTTGCTTCCGGTCGTTTCGGCGTAACGCCACACTATTTGGTGAATGCTGAAGTGTTACAAATTAAGGTGGCACAAGGGGCAAAGCCCGGTGAAGGCGGACAACTGCCCGGCCACAAAGTTAATGAATTAATTGCTCGCTTGCGGCATTCATCTCCTGGTGTGGCATTGATATCCCCGCCACCGCACCATGATATTTATTCTATCGAGGATTTAGCTCAGCTTATCTATGATTTAAAGCAGGTGAATCCCAGCGCTTTGGTTTCTGTCAAATTGGTGGCCGAAGCGGGAGTGGGTACCATTGCGGCTGGCGTAGCTAAAGCCTATGCTGATCTAATTACTATTTCAGGTTATGACGGTGGCACCGGTGCCAGCCCTTTAACCTCAGTTCGATATGCTGGGTCGCCTTGGGAGTTGGGTCTGACGGAAGCGCATCAAACTCTGCGAGCTAATGACTTACGCGACAAGGTTCGTTTGCAAACTGATGGTGGTTTAAAAACCGGTTTGGATGTTGTCAAAGCAGCCATATTAGGGGCAGAAAGTTTTGGTTTCGGTACTGGGCCCATGGTCGCCTTGGGTTGTAAGTATTTACGTATTTGTCATTTAAATAACTGTGCTACAGGTGTTGCCACACAACACAATGTATTGCGCCAAAAACACTATATTGGAACAGCCGAGCGGGCCATGAACTATTTCAAGTTCATTGCCATGGAAACCCGAGAGTGGATGGCCAAGTTAGGTGTAAGTCAATTGACTGATCTTATCGGTCGCACCGATTTGTTGGAAGCGCTAGAAGGCGAAACTGCTAAACAGCAGAATTTAGATCTATCAGAGATCTTATCTGATGCGAATGTGCCTGCGAGTAAGCCACAGTTTTGCGTTGAACCGTTTAACGAACCTTATGACAAAGGTGAGCTGGCGGAACAAATGGTGGTCGATATTCTGCCCGCAATCGAGAATAAAACGGGTGGCAATTATAGTTATCAGGTTAAAAATATTCATCGTTCTATTGGTGCACGACTTTCGGGTGAAATTGCTAAAGCCCATGGGCATGAAGGCTTATCTGATGCGCCCGTTACGCTCAATCTAACAGGCACGGCCGGCCAGAGTTTTGGCGTTTGGAATGCCGCTGGTCTGAATATTAATTTAATCGGTGATGCGAACGATTATGTAGCTAAAGGTATGGCCGGCGGCACTATCGCCATCTATCCGAGCCACGACGTTAGATTTACCGCTGCTAAGTCTACTATTATTGGTAACACGTGTTTATACGGAGCCACTGGCGGCGAATTGTTTGCTGTAGGCCGCGCCGGCGAGCGCTTCGCAGTACGCAACTCTGGTGCATATTCGGTAGTGGAAGGTATAGGGGACCACGGCTGTGAATACATGACCGGCGGGGCCGTATGCGTACTTGGTAAAACCGGCGTTAATTTCGGTGCAGGCATGACCGGTGGTGTCGCATTTGTATTAGATGAAGACCGCCGTTTTATCGATCGGTATAATCATGAGTTAATTGACACTTTTCGTTTAATGCCAGAAGCGATGGAGTCTTACGCCCAGTACCTGCAGAACATGATTGAGAAACATGTTTTTGCAACCGCTAGTATTAGAGGTCAGCAAATACTGGAAGATTTTACCGATTACTTACCCAATTTTTGGATGATTAAACCCAAAGCCAGCGATTTAGAAACGCTGATTGAATCGCTTTCAGCAGCGGCATAATCGACTTCTAAAAGACCACAAGAAAAAATCTTATGAGCAATGTTTTTCAGTTTTTAGATTTGCCAAGACAAGATCCAGAGAAAGTTCCTGCTAGAGATAGAATCAAGGAATTTAATGAGATCTATGGCCATTATATGGCTGATCAAGCCGCAGCTCAATCAGAGCGGTGCTTGAGCTGCGGTAATCCTTATTGTGAATGGAAATGCCCAGTGCACAATTTCATTCCGAATTGGTTAAAGCTAGTAGCCGAAGGCAATTTGTTTGAGGCGGCCGAATTATCACATCAAACTAATTCTTTACCTGAAGTTTGCGGGCGCATCTGCCCGCAAGACCGTTTATGCGAAGGCGCTTGTACGCTGAATGATGGCTTTGGCGCCGTGACCATCGGCTCGGTCGAAAAATACATTACCGATGAAGCCTTGAAGCAAGGTTGGCGTCCTGACATGTCGCAGGTCACTTGGACTGACAAAAAGGTAGCTATAATTGGTGCCGGCCCGGCCGGTTTAGGCTGCGCCGATATATTGGTGCGCAATGGCGTTAAGCCCACCGTGTTTGATAAGTATCCTGAAATTGGTGGTTTGCTAACTTTCGGCATTCCACCCTTTAAATTAGAAAAAGAGGTCGTACTAACTCGGCGTGCCATTATGGAAGAAATGGGTGTGGAGTTCGTGCTGGAAAAAGAAGTTGGCAAAGATATTGGATTTGAGACTTTGTTGAAAGGCTACGATGCGGTTTTTCTTGGTATGGGTACCTACACTTATATGAAAGGCGGTTTTGTTGGCGAGGAACTCGAGGGTGTGCATGAAGCGTTGCCGTTTTTGGTGTCAAATATCAATCGTCTAATGGAGTTTGAAAAAGACGCCGGTGATTTTGTCAGTATGCAAGGCCAAAAAGTGGTGGTGCTTGGTGGTGGCGATACGGCTATGGATTGCGTTCGTACCTCAGTTCGACAGGGAGCAGATAGCGTTATATGTGCCTACCGTAGAGACGAAGAAAATATGCCAGGCTCCATGCGTGAAGTAGCCAATGCCAAAGAAGAAGGCGTAGAATTTTTATGGAATCGACAGCCAATTGAAATCGTTGGAGACAACAACAAAGTTACGGGTGTTAAATTAGCCACGACCAAGCTAGGAGAACCCGATGAACGTGGTCGTCGCCGTCCAGAAGTCGTCCCTGGTTCTGAAGAAATTATTGACGCTGATTCGGTTATCATTGCATTTGGGTTTAGGCCCAGCCCTGCAGCATGGTTTAACGACTTTGACATACAAATCAATGATTGGGGTGGTGTACAAACGTCGAGTGATCTAGCGCTTAAGTTTCAAACGACTAACCCTAAGGTATTTGCGGGAGGCGATATGGTACGCGGCTCAGACTTAGTGGTAACGGCTGTTTTCGAAGGTCGCGAAGCGGCGCAAGGTATATTGAATTATCTTCATTCTCACTAAGCGATCTGCATAAGCGACCATTAAGGATTTCACCAATCAGCGGTATAATCCTATTATCAGTTTAATCTTATGAACGGCTTTCCCAATGACAAGTGATTTATATTTGCGCGCCTTGCGCGGTGAGAAGGTGGAGCGTACGCCGATTTGGGTAATGCGGCAAGCGGGGCGCTATTTGCCTGAATATCGCGCTACACGAAAACAAGCGGGAGATTTTTTAACGCTCTGTAAAACGCCTGAGTTAGCCTGCGAAGTGACCATGCAGCCGATAGATCGTTTCGGCTTGGATGCGGCTATTTTATTCTCAGATATACTAACCATACCCGACGCCATGGGCTTAGAATTAGTCTTGGAAGAAGGTGTTGGCCCGGTGTTTAATAAGCCTATTCGTAGGCAAGCACAAATAGATGCGCTAGGCGTACCTGACGCTGAGATCGATCTTGGTTATGTGATGAATGCCGTTCGAGTCATTCGCAAGGAGCTAGATGGTCGAGTACCCTTGATTGGCTTTACCGGGAGTCCTTGGACTCTCGCAAGTTATATGGTCGAAGGCAGTGGCAGTAAAGAATTTCGTCGCATCAAAGGCTTGATGTTCGAGTCACCTAAATCGGCTCATCAACTACTGCAAATTGTCAGTGATTCGGTGATTACTTATTTGAAAGCGCAAGTGGCAGCTGGCGCACAATCATTAATGGTGTTTGATACTTGGGGGGGAATGCTATCTACGGTCAATTATAAAAACTTTTCTTTGGCGTACATGCAGCAAATTGTGAGTGCGCTCAAAAGTGATACGGCTACCAAAGACATCCCCTTGGTATTGTTCACCAAGGGTGGTGGTCAGTGGTTGGAGATGATGGCTGATACTGGTTGTGATGGTTTGGGCTTAGATTGGACTGTAGATATTGCCCAAGCCAAGGCGCGAGTGGGCGATCGAGTAGTGCTGCAAGGCAATATGGACCCGGTGGTCATGAACACCTCAAAAGATCAAGTTCAAGAACAGGCGGCCTTAGTATTGCAGGCTTATGGTCAACACCAAGAGAGTGACCGTGGCCATATTTTTAATCTAGGCCACGGTATTCAGCCTTTCGCCAAACCGGAAAATATGAGTGCGTTAGTAGAAACCGTGCAAGGACAAAGTGCGCAATTTCACAGTGCATGAATCGGCTGCTAAATGATTAACTTTAGCCGCATTGAAACTGATATTTTTATTGGTAGTACCCCGCAAACTGAAACAGACGTAACGCGGCTCAAGCAAATGAAGGTTTCCGCAGTGCTATCACTGCAGAGTGACAGCGATTTAAAAACACACCATATTGACTGGAAGAAATTGCAAAGCGTATATCAATACAATGATATTACCGTTCAACGGTTTCAGATCATTGATTTCGATGAAGTTGATTTGGCAAATAAATTGACCTCGCCGATTAAGGCGCTGAACAGCTTCTTAAGTGCGGGGCATCGAGTCTACGTACACTGCAATGCTGGCATTTGTAGGGCGCCAGCCACTGTATTGGGCTATTTATGCCACTATCGCGGCACGACAATGGAAGATGGCTTGGCCTATATTCGCGAAAATAGGCCACAAGCTCACCCTTACCTAAATGCCGTTAGCAAGGCGCTCGCGCAGTTGGCCAGCGAGAAACCGTCTCTCTAAAGCCGACGCTGATGGCTTTAATTAACACCCGCTGAGGGCTCTCTTTTTTAACACCCGCTGATGGTGCTCTATGACATCCGCTAATGGCTCTCTATAACATCCGCTGATGGCTCTCTATAACATCCGCTGATGGCTCTCTATAGCATCCGCTGATGGCTCTCTATAACATCCGCTGATGGCTTTCTATAACATCCGCTGATGGCTCTCTATAAAATCCGCTAATGGCTCCGTTAGTCTATAAGTGGGGGCTCTCTTACGACTAGTCTATCTTTGCAAGTGCCGCTTTGGCTACTGGGCGCGCCATCATATTGTCTCGATACTCTAAATAGTTTGTAGGAACTTCAAATTTAAATCGGTCGGCCCAATCAATGGTTTGTGCGAGTAACACATCAGCAAAAGTAAACTCATTATCCAGCGCATAATCATCAATCGTGATCAATTCTCCTAAAGCGTTAACGGATTTTGCAAATCCCCAGTTTGCGGTATCAAGCATTTCTGGGACACGGTGTTCTTTTGGAATTGCGAATCGATGTTTGCCGCTGTTCCACAAGGGTTGTTCCAATTACGCTAAAACAAAGTAGGCAAGCTCATCGTATCGTGCTCGCGTTTTAGGCTCATTTGGAATAAATGAATGTTCTGACAAGGTATCTATATAGTTCAGAATAGCCGCACTCTCGGTTAGAATAAAATCGTCATGGATAAGTGACGGGACTTTACCTTGTGGATTAATTTTTAAATATTCCGGTGATTGCATGCCATTCGCATCACTGCTGCCTAATTCCATCGGTATAAAGTCGCAGTCAATTTGCGCTTCGGATAATGCCTATAGACAACGCAATGAGCGAGATCGGCCTAAGCCGTAAAGTTTAATAGTCTTTTATATAAGTCCTAATCAGTTAGTAGTGAATGTTTTGTAAAAAAATCCAAAAATGTGTCACGGATAATCGGTTGAGTTACGGATGTTGGATGCAGACCATCGGCTTGTATATAACCTTTGATGTTATAAAAGTCTTCGCGGTACAAATCCATGATCGGTAATTTATATTCTTCAGCCAAATCCGTGAAAACCTGGCGAAATGCGTCGATGTAGCGCGGTCCATAGCTTGGCGGTATAGAAATGCTAGTGAGTATCGCCTCTGCGCCCGAGCCTTGGATAAGTGTAATCATCTGTTCTAGGTTATCGCGCATGCGCTGCGTGGCTTGACCGCGTAAACCGTCGTTGGCGCCTAATTCGATGATTACAAGATCTGGTTTAAATTCGCTGAGTGCTAACGGCAGTCTTGCTAAGCCACCGCCAGTAGTTTCGCCAGATATGCTAGCATTACTTATGCGGTGATCGTCGCCAAGAGCCTTGTCCAATAAGCTTACCCAGCCTTGTTCTAATTCCATTCCATAGGCAGCGCTTAGGCTGTCACCGAAGACCAATATATGTTTGGCGTAACTATTGGTAGAAAATAATATAATGGCGCCGCCGAATAGGCAGGCACGGAAAACGTTGTGAAAAGGTCTTTTGCAGATCGTCATGGCTATTATTGTGTGTATTTAACCTCATTTTAACAAAACTAATGTTAAAACGAATTGATATAAAAGTAACAAATAGTTTAATAGGAATTAAGGTTTGAAGCAGCCTATATTACGCGCCCAAAATATAAGTAAAAAGGTTAGTACAGCAGAACATGAATTAACCATTCTGAACGACGTGTCGTTGGCGATAGAAATGGGCCAAAGTTTGGCTATTATCGGACCTTCGGGAGCGGGTAAATCTACCTTGCTTGGATTATTAGCTGGCCTTGACACGCCGACTGAAGGAACGATATGGATGGGCAATGCTGAAATTACCGCCATGGACGAAGAAGGCAGAGCTCGTATGCGTGCCGAAATGGTTGGTTTTGTTTTTCAGACATTTCAATTGCTTTCAAGTCTAACGGCGTTGGAAAATGTGTCCTTACCGATGGAATTAGGGGGTGAAAAAAATGCTCGCGAACGCGCCATTGATTATTTAAACAAGGTGGGTTTAGGGCAACGCGTGAGTCACTACCCGAAACAGCTCTCCGGCGGCGAACAACAAAGGGTAGCGATAGCTCGCGCGTTTGCCTGTCATCCGAAAATTTTGTTTGCCGATGAGCCAACTGGAAATTTAGACCAAGCGACGGGCTTGACCATCAGTGATTTACTGTTTGAATTGAATCAGCAAAGTGAGACTACTTTGGTACTGGTTACCCATGAACAGCGTTTGGCGGAACGTTGTGATGAGGTCGTGATTATCAATGACGGTCAAATATCAAGTCAGGCCGCACAATGAGTTTCATAGACGCTAAATTATTGTGGCGTGATTGGCGCGGGGGTCAACTGAATTTAATTATTAGTGCCTTGGTGTTGGCGGTGACTGTGGTTACCGCTGTAAGTTTGCTGGCCGATCGTGTAGAACGAGGTTTGAACGCGCAAATCAGTAGTTTTTTAGCCGCTGATTTAGCGCTCCGCGGCGGCATTGAGATTGATAGCGAATATCGTCTCAAAGCTCAAGAGCTCGGGCTTGAGATCGCCAATGTTTCCCAATTTGCCTCCATGGTATTTGCTGGCGATGCTAATCATTTGGCTTCTGTCAAAGCAGTTGAATCCAATTATCCCTTACGCGGAGTGGTGGAATTAGCAGAGAGTTTAGATGCGACCAAAGTCAATAAGGTAACTAACGGACCTGCTCAGGGTGAAGTGTGGGTGGAAGCACGTTTGCTCAATTTACTGGATATAAAACTGGGTGATCAGCTGGAGATCGGTTATAGCAAACTCACCATAAGCGCGATTATCGTCAATGAGCCAGATCGCGGCACTGGATTTAATGCCGTTGGCGCCAGAGTTATAATGAGTTCAGAAGATTTGGCTGATTCAAAATTGATTCGCCCTGGTAGTCGCGTACGCTACAAATTGTTGATGAAGGGCCAAGAAAATGCGCTCGGTAGTTACCAAACTTGGTTTAAAGAACGCGATAAACTAAAAAATGATACAGATGGTGCGCCACACTATCGGCTGGTTACTCCAGAAAACGCCGAAGAGCAGCTTGCCGATGCATTGCAGCGTGGCCGTACATTCTTATTACTAAGCGGCACTATAGGGGTGTTGCTGGCTGGCTTAGCGATGGCGCTTGCTAGTCATCGATATGCCGGTCGATTAACGGATCAAGTGGCTTTAATGAAAGCCTGGGGGCAGTCAACGGATTCCATTCGACGCAGTCAATTTGTGCGTCTAAGTCTAATCGCTGTATTTGCCACCACACTCGGTTTGTTGTGTGGCTGGGCCACCCATTTTTTGTTGTTGGAAGTTGCTAGTGGCTTGTTCAATGCACGCTTACCGTCACCTGGTTGGCGGCCTTGGATCGTTGCCTCTATAACTGGCGTAGTTTGCGTGCTAGGTTTCGCGCTACCGGCACTATGGCATTTACCCACCATAGCACCACTCAAAGTACTGCGGCGCGACCTGCCTGATTCACTAGTGAGTCGAGGTAAGAAGTTATGGATAGGAATCGGTGCATTACTAGCCTTAACGTTTTGGTACAGCGGTAGTTTGATTATTTCATTGTTGTTTTTTGGCGCTTTGTTCGGATTGTTCGCCGTGTGTGCCGTGGTGGCCTTACAAATCCTCAAGTTAGTGCGTAATTTTGGCAGTTGGCGAGGCAGCTATGTTCGACTTGGTTTAGCTAATCTTTGGCGTCGTCGCGGCCAAACCATGGTGCAGTTAGTAGGGTTTGCTACTACCTTGATGTTGCTATTAGTTGTCACGGGTATGCGCACCAATCTAATTGCCGAATGGCAAGCTCAATTGCCGGACGATGCGCCGAGTCATTTTGTGTTTAATGTTTCCACTCCTGATGTGCCAGGTGTTAAATCGTTATTTAGCGAAGACGGTTTGGATACCACTGAGTGGTATCCAATGGTCCGCGGTCGATTGTTAGCTATCAATGGCGAGCTGATTAGTCGCCAGCGATTAAGCCAGGCCGAAGGGTTAAGCCGTGAAGTGAACTTTACCCAAGCATCGATTTTGCCGTTCGAGAATAAGATTGTGACCGGTCAATGGTGGAGCAGTGAAGCACAAAGAGATGAGTTTTCCATGGAGCACGAGGTGGCGACGGAGTTGGGAGTTGTGGTGGGCGATACGCTGGAATTTAGTGTCGGAGGCCTTAAATTTTCAGCGGTGCTATCGAGTATCCGCAGCGTGAATTGGCAAAGTATGACGCCTAATTTTTATATTATTTTCCGACCCGGCATGTTAGATAAGTATTCGCCCAACTGGGTGACCAGTGTGCGCGCTGATGATCTGAGCGCACAACATAGCGAACACCAAAGCGTGGTTCGAAAGCAGGCGCCTTTTGTTATAGAGATGGTAAAAAAATTTCCCACGGTTGTGGTGCTTGAGTTAAATGATGTCATTGAACGTATTCGTGGCGTTATTGCGAGGGTAACGCAAGGCTTAGAAATGATCTTATTACTGGTGTTGGCTTGCGGAGCATTGGTTTTATTTGCCGCCATTGGCGTGTCCTACGATGAACGCTTGCGTGAGAATGCTATTCTCCGAACGTTGGGTAGCTCGCGGAAGATAGTCGTTGGGGCGCTGACCGTTGAGTATGCTACCTTGGGAGCCATTGCGGGTTTTATTGCTGGCGCGGGTACCGAAATCGTATTGTATTTTGTACAAACCAGAGTTTTCGAACTCCAGCCTAGCTGGCACCCAGAGTTGTGGGCATTAGGGATGATATCAGGCATAGTATTGATTACTGTGTTAGGTTTGCTTCGCAGCCGCGAAATTATTACCGTTCCGCCGCTGCAATCGTTGCGACAAATTGGATAAATTCTGCCCATGGCTAGAAAACGAAAATCAGCAAAGCCGGGAATGAAATCAGTAGCTAAAAAACGCAACCCGGTTTCTTTAAATCCCCTAATGCGCAAATCCCATGCGCATACAAAAAGTAAAAAAGCTGAACGTGCCCAAGGCAAAAAGGCGCTAAGACAAGCTTTGCGAGATGAATAAGGCAAACACGACTGTAGACGAAGATAATGTTAAACAAGCTACGCGAAAGTGGCTAGAGAGCATTGTTATTGAGTTAAATCTTTGCCCCTTTGCAAAAAAAGAGTACCTGAATGAACGCGTGCGTTTTTCTGTATCCATGGTTGAATCGCGAGAGCAATTGTTACAAGACCTTGTAATAGAATTGGCTCTGCTAAATAAGCAGCCCAAGATCGAAACTACCTTGCTGATAACGCCGGTCAATTTAACCGATTTTGATACTTACAATCAGTTTTTCAATTTTAGCGATGCGCTCTTGCGGCAAATGAAACTCGAAGGCGTTTTTCAAATAGCCAGCTTCCATCCTGACTATCAGTTTGCTGGCTCGCAAGCTACTGATGTTGAAAATTATACTAACCGCTCGCCACACCCAATGCTGCATATTTTACGCGAAGCGAGCGTGCAAGCGGCCATTGATGCACATCCAAATACCGAACAAATATCCCAAGATAATATTCAACAGATGCGTACCCTGGGTTTGTCTGATATGAAAAAACGACTTAGAGATTGCCAAATATGAATAACTTTTATGATAAGTATTGTTTACCTCATTTTATAAATTGTGCTTGTGGCATGAAAGCCATTGATCGCCTTAGAGCTGAGGTAGTACCGCAAGCGCAAGGTAAGGTGTTGGAAATTGGTATGGGTTCAGGTTTGAACTTAAAACATTATGATAAACAAAAAGTGGATATGATTTGGGGATTAGAACCGTCGGAAGGGATGCGGCGTAAAGCGCAAAAGAATCTCGAAAAGTCAGCGCTGAACATTAAATGGCTGGACTTACCCAGTGAACAGATACCCTTGCAAGATAATAGTGCTGATACCGTGGTACTCACTTATACACTGTGTACTATTGTTGACTGGCAATCGGCTTTAAATGAAATGCGCCGAGTGCTCAAACCTGAAGGTCAGTTACTTTTTAGTGAACATGGCGAGGCACCCGATGAAAATGTGCGCAAGTGGCAAGCCAGAATAAATCCTTATTGGGGGAAAATAGCCGGCGGCTGTAATCTTAATCGGCGCATACCCGATTTGATCAAAGCCGGGGGTTTTAATATCCAGAAATTAGACCAACGATATATAAAAGGGCCGAAGATAGCGACTTATCAGTATTATGGTTTTGCAACGTAAGGGTTTTGTAACTTAAGGCTTATGGAACTTAAAGGCAGAGCTACTTAGTTTTATTCATAGAACCAAAATTCAATTTCGTCTGTTTCTACCTCGAATCTAGCCGAGTGTTCTGCGTTAGCGGGGACATGGTACCATTCCCCGACTCCTACCTTTAACTCTTCACCGTTCATCATTAGGATAAGCTCACCCCGGGTAATGACACCGTGATTCTCAGTTTCGTGCGTGTGGAGCGGGATAGATGTTCCAGCCGGGTATAAAGCAAAAAGCACATCGCTATTATTGGCGGCCAATTTATAAGCATCAAAGCGGTCATCATAAAGTGGCAGCGTTTTTATTTTATCGGGATACTGTCCTTACATTACATTTCTCCATAGCAGCCAAAGCTGTACTAGGTGTCATTGCAGGCGTTTACTAATTCCAAATCTACACCTCTAACTTAGAAGCCCATATTGCGAGTTTGTGTTTCATCGCTGGTAATGACAATTTTTCGTTCGGCAACGGGGTAATAAGTTTATCGTGAACCAGCAATCGGTAAATATATTCGATTTTGTCGTTGGCCGAATCCGTAGCATCGAATTTCACAACACCGCGATTTTCTCCGTAGCGCATACCGATACGTATGGCCTTTTTTAACTGCTCTTTTTCGTCATTCAACTTGCTCATCGCGATATTCCTATTGCCGTGTTACTTACTAATATCCTACATTGAATAAGACTCAGCGTCCAAGTAGACTCGATCCATAATGTCGACTTCTTCTAAAGCCCGGAGCCCAGCGCAAGCGCACAAAATTACCCTGAGCCCAGCGCAAGCACGTAAGATAGTTTTAGCTAGTCAAGGAGTCTTCAAAGAAAAGGCATTGGGACGCGGCAGCGATGCCGTACTGCAGGCGATAGAACACCTCGGCTATATCCAAATAGACACTATCTCAGTGGTCGAGCGAGCACATCACCACACGCTATGGAATAGGGTGCAAGCTTATCAAAATAACTATCTAGACCAACTATTAGAGCAAAAGACCGTGTACGAATATTGGTCACATGCGGCGGCGTATTTACCCATGCGTGATTTCAAATTTTCCCTGCCACGTAAACTGGGAGTGCAACGGCGTGATCATGGTTATTGGAATTATCAAGATAAAAAGATGATTAAACACGTGCTGGAGCGGATCAATGTCGAAGGACCACTGCAAGCCCGTGACTTTGAACACAAAGCTCTAGCAAAAACAAAAGGTTGGCCCGAGAAAAAACCAGCTAAAAAGGCGCTCGATCAATTGTTTATGGAAGGCGAGCTAATGATTGTGCGTCGTGACGGTTTTCAAAAAGTCTACGAATTAACTGAACGTGCATTGCCCAGTAGCGTCGACGTTGGATTCCCAACAGATGAGGAATACTGTCAGCACCTTATATTTAGTTATTTACGCGCTAACGGCTTTGGAACAGCCGCGCAAATGGCTTACCTATTAAAAGGTATAAAGCCCGCACTACAGGAAACCTGTGACCATTTATTGGAAGAAGGTCGGCTAATATCCATAACAGTAGATGATCAGGTTTATTATGCGTTGCGGTCTTTGGAACCTCTGATTGAAGAAGGCGCATTTAAGTCCAATAGCCGTAAACGCGTAAAGATATTGTCACCTTTTGATAATCTACTAATCCAACGCCCGCGCACTAAAGCTTTATTCGGATTTGATTATCAGATCGAGTGTTATGTGCCAGCAGCCAAACGCAAGTACGGGTACTTCTGTTTACCCTTGTTATGGGGCGATCAATTTGCCGGGCGGATGGACGCCAAAATTGATCGCAAATCGGGAGTGTTACTAATCCAAAGTTTGTATTTAGAAAGCGCTAAATTTTCTACTTCAAAACTGTCTGCTTCTAAAGAAGCTCAGTTCAAGCGAGCATTAGAAATTTCGTTAAAGAAGTTCTTGGCATTTAATAATGGCAAGACTATTGAATATCGAAAACCCTAAAAATAATCAGGGAAAGCCGATTTCAGCCGTTTAACAAAATTGATTTTGCGCTTATTCGAGGGTTCATTATAGATACGTAAGACCTGTGCTTTGAATTCATTGGGGTACTGTGCATTTAGGCGATTAAATTGTTGTTCAAGAAACTTTATCGCTTCATCATAAATATGATTATTGGCCGTGAATAACAGTCGGTTTGTAGCCTCTTCGATTAGCCGAAATGTTTTATTATTTATTTCGATTGAGGCATTCACAATGGTCATTAAGGTTTGTGGACGCAAAAAATAATGTTTACTCATGTTTATCGCTTCTTTGATAAAACCATTGGTTAAATAAATGTCAGTGAGCAATTCTGCCCGTTGACGATTCTTTTGGCTGTTATCTCTTTTAACCAGCTTATCTTTAATATAAATAATTCCTTTATCTAGCCAGATTTGTTTTTGTTGAATTTTATTCGCAGTTTTCAGCGCCTCATTAAACTGTTCTAGATCTTCTTGTTCTTCAAATCGAGACCATTGAATTTCCAGTGCTTGAGCATATTTTTTTTGCGCTTTAAATAGTTCTATTTGCGCACTCTCAATTTGATAAAGTTCACGAGCATCCGGCTGGCTTATTTGTGTCGAGTAGCTCAACCATTTTTCGCCATCTTCCAAAAGTTCATTTTCAATGCAACGGTCCACTAGGGTAAGGCAGCCAGGGACATCGATTGCGCCACGCTCTAGAATCTTGAATTCGTGCCGTAAATTATTTTGCTCACGCGCGTGCGCTACCAACAAATTTTCCAGGCGTCGATAATGATAATGAGCGTCGCTATAGGCTTCGTTATCGGGTTCTAATTTATACCAATTTTTTTCGATTTCTTGATAAATTGACTTTAAGGCTTTGTCGTCTAGGTGCTCAGATACGCTATGGGGTAAATCAAACAGCTCATATTTATATTTATCATCGAAAAGGAGTTTGATTATCCAGTTCGCTTTTTGTTTTGAATTCCATTTTATAGACGAAAATAAAGCATCAAACCATGCTGTTATTCTTTCTTCCAAACCAACACGGTAGCCTCCAGAATCATCGATAGATTCCAGCGTTTTCTCTAGGCGTTGTGCGCTATAAACAATAAGTTTTATTGAGTCATTCGGTTCCAGCGCTGATATCGGTTCATGCAACACAGACAGAGCCCGCTCTGCTTGTTCAAAGTACTCGGCCACCTCTCTATATCGCCATAACCCAGATGGTTTATAGGGAATCGCTTTGGTAATTCGTTTACGTATTTCCGGCACACCTAAACTGCCGCTGGCTATTTCCGCCTTGAGATGCCAATGATCCAATATATCTGAATCACGAAGCACTAATTTATGTAACTCTTCCACTAATTCTGGTTTTGTTAAGGTGGCTAGGTAGTTTTGTAAACGATCATCCTGATCGGCGTCAGCCAATTCAGCATTCGTTTGAGTTTGATAGTAGTAAGCTAAGGACGCTGCGACACAATGTTTGCAAAAATCGAAGTTGTCAGAAGCGGGGCAATTGCATGAACCTTCAAAAAGTTTAGCGGTATGCTGCAGTTCTACTCTGTAAGAATGGCTACCCTCAACGTTTGCGCTGATGCGGTTGTTACTAATGGTTAGCGCACCGACACGACCTTGGTTGTAATACGCCAGCCCGCGCTCATAGACATCGTCGCCGGCAAGAGCTTTAAAGGTGGCTTCGGAAAGCGTTTTCATCAATACTGAGTAATAAGAATTTTTAACAACCGCTAATCCTAACATAGCAATGTGTAGGTAGCATTGCGCTTGAAA
>CAZJWW010000011.1:15727-32495 GCA_964549895.1 uncultured Gammaproteobacteria bacterium | reverse complement strand
TGTAGGGTGACGATAGATTTGCTCCAGAGTTTTTAAATGCTTACGCTTCACTCAATTATGGTACCAATGTATGGTACTATTGTAAATCTCAATGCATATAACGCCGCCGGCATGGGCGCGAACGAAGTGAGCGTCCAATCTCTTGCCCGGCCTTGTTATATATTTTCACCCTAAAAACCGCTTTAGCATTTCCTTATAGACATCGCCATCTCGTTTTCCTACGCTCAATGCTGTAACTGTTAGTACTTTATCATCAACGTTATAAGTTAACCTTAAAGGTGGCTTCATTCTCTTAATTTTATATAGATTAACACCGCCAGATAACCTCGAGCCTGGTATGTGAGGATTCTCTAAACGCTGCTTTAACTTCTTTTTAAAAAAGGCCTTATCTGTTTCAGGTAAGGCCTTAAATTCATCTAATGCGTCAGGGTGGAACTTTAACTTATAGGTCATTCACATCCACTTCTATAGCTTCTTTACCATCACTCATCCGAGAGTAAGCCTCAAGCAATAGAGCCGTATCTTCCATAGCTCCAAACATCGCTTCAAAAAGACTAGGTGGAACAGCATAAAAATATGGCTCATTACTCTTCAAAATTGCAACAGCTTCACCTTCAGACTCATTAAGAACAGCATTAGGGTTAGCTTTAAAATCAGTAATACTGGCCGACATTCCGGCCATCACTTTTGCTACAGCACTCATAAAACCTCCAAAAAGATCTTTAAATAGACCTTTATTAAGATCTAATAATAGGTCATTTTAGACGTAAAGTCTAGAAGAACTACTTCCAATATATTTAACAGTTTATTAGGAGGCGTGCTCGGTTTGCCCGAGAGGCTCTCAGTTGGTTGTATCTGTAAGTCATTGATTCATATCCCCTCTTGATGTTTTGTCATATATCTTAACATTTTAAAGCGAGCGTGCGTTTTGTCTTTTTGCTTCGTCCTATATTGTCATTTCTATGTTCTTTTAACTTATTAATTTTAATATGGATTATTTTTTTGATCGGATGTAAACGCGCAGCACCAAGAGTGAAAGCGAGCGCATTTGGGCATGTTTTTCTAGGAAATTGAATTCATGCTGTTCATAAATACAGCATTTGTGTGCATTAAGACGCGCATTTCAGCACATACCTCGCGCTAGACAGCTCATCAATGTATACTCTCGCGCCTTCGAAGCCTGAATAGGTTTCGATAATGTGAATTCTTGGTTAGCGAGTGTAAAAAGATCAAGAATAGTGATGGGCCCGTTTGGATGATCTTTTACCCAGTGTGGGTGATAGTTTGCTAAGGGTAGCAAACTAATGCAACAGTGCCCGCTATTGGCTGTATATAGATTTTAACGCCGACCAAAACGAGAGTCCGAAAATGTCAGAGTCATCAGCTGCGCCCGAAGGGGGCGAGCATTTTAGTCAGCTTGGCTTACCTGCAAATATATTAAAGGCAGTAAGTGAACAAGGTTATGAGCAGCCATCGCCAATTCAAGCCCAAAGTATCCCCGCATTATTAGAAGGCGGCGATATTATTGGCCAAGCTCAAACGGGTACGGGTAAAACGGCGGCCTTTGCTTTGCCACTATTGAGCAAGGTGAATGCCAAGAGCAAATCCACACAAGTATTGATTTTAACGCCGACTCGCGAGCTAGCGATTCAGGTAGCCGAAGCCTGTCAGCAATATGCTAAACACCTTAAGGGAGTGAATGTGCTGCCTATCTATGGTGGTCAATCTTATACGATTCAGTTAAAGCAGTTAAATCGTGGCGCGCAAGTTATTGTGGGCACACCAGGGCGAGTGATGGATCATATGCGGCGTAAAACACTGGATCTGAATAATCTCAACGCATTGGTATTGGATGAAGCCGATGAAATGCTACGCATGGGATTTATCGATGACGTGAAGTGGGTGCTAGAGCAATCACCCTCTGATCGGCAAATTGCGTTGTTTTCTGCGACTATGCCGCGCGAAGTTAAAAAAGTAGCAGACCAACATTTACAAAACCCCACGCTCATTAAGATCGCCAGCAAAACGGCGACGGCTGCAAATATTACTCAACGCTATTGGATCGTGCGTGGCACTAATAAGTTAGATGCCATTACCCGTATTCTAGAAAGCGAAGACTCCGATGGTGTGATCATTTTTGTCCGAACCAAAAATGCTACCGTTGAGCTGTCTGACCGGCTCACAGCCAGAGGTTTTCGTAGCGACGCTCTAAATGGTGATCTCCCTCAGGCGAACCGAGAGAAAATCATTGATCGCCTGCGTAAGGCGAAGTTAGATATATTGGTTGCTACCGATGTAGCCGCGCGAGGGCTGGATGTGGAACGTATTAGTCATGTCATTAATTACGACGTGCCGCACGATACCGAATCCTATATTCACCGTATTGGTCGTACTGGTCGTGCGGGTCGTGCTGGGCAGGCGGTTTTATTTATAGCACCGCGGGAAAAACGCATGCTTTATTCTATTGAACGCGCCACCAAACAGCCGATCACACCAATGGACTTACCTACTATCGCGGATATTAACCGCAGTAGGGTAGAGCGTTTCAAAGATAAAATTGCGGACACGATTGATAACGAAAATCTGGATTTCTTTTCTCAATTAATTAGTGAGTTGCAGCGAGATAAAGAACTTAGCAGCGAACAAATTGCGGCTGCGGCCGTGTTTATAGCGCAAGGAGATGCTTCCATGATCATCGATGAAGAAGCGATTAAACGCGAAAATCGTCTGGCTAAAGAAAACCGCCGTCAGGATCAGCGCGGTAATTTTCGAGAGGGTTCACCCGAACGTTTTTCTGACCATAAGTCGAATAAGAGTTCGAGCCGTGGTTCTGATCGCCGTAGAGACTCGCGCGGCGATAAGCCTGCACCGAGCGTATCGGCAACACCGTTGAATGACTATCCCGATATACAAATGCGGCGTTTTCGTCTGGATGTCGGTCGTGCTAATCAAGTAAAGCCGGGCAATATTGTTGGAGCCATTGCAAATGAGGCAGATCTGGAGAGCAAATACATCGGTGAAATAGAAATTCGTGACGCGTATTCTACCGTTGATCTTCCCGCAGATATGCCTAAGCAAGTGATGGCAATTTTAAAGAAAACCAGAGTCGCTGGTCGGCCGCTAAGTATTCGCTATTACGATGGGGAAAAGTCCGCTGACTCTAAAAGTAATAAGACCTCTAAGCCGTCTAAGAAACCCTCTGGGGCATCTAAAAAATCCGCCGGAGCCCCTAAAAAAAAGTCTTACAACTCTAAAAAGCGAGCTACGGAGACTAAGAAAAAATCAAAACCTAAGTCAGACTACGCGAAGAAAAAACGTAAAGAACGAAGCAAATCTAAGTAATACGTCATCAATTAAAAGCACATTATTTTTCGAGCCATAAAGTATTGTTAAGTGTATGAAGGTGTTTCGTTTATCGTTGTATTTATTAATAGTTCTGACCTTGAGTGGATGTTCGACCGTAGGTTATTACACGCAGAGCGTCGTCGGGCACAGCCGCTTAATGTTGGCCAGACAACCACTCGATAAAGCGATTGCGAATTCAACGGACGACTTAAAAACTCAATTAGAGTTAGCTAAACAAATACGTCAATTTGCGGTAGACGAATTAGAGTTGCCTGATAACCGTAGCTACAAAAATTACGTGGCCCTTAAACGCGAATATCCGGTTTGGACTATCGTTGCTGCACCTGAGTTTTCCTTGGAAGCAAAGCAATGGTGTTATTTGGTAATTGGTTGTGCAAGCTACCGCGGTTATTTTAAAAAAGCAGCCGCGCAAAGATACGCTGACAAACTCAAGGGTCAAGGCTTAGAGGTAAGCATAGGCGGTGCCAGTGCTTATTCCACTCTAGGCTATTTCGCGGACCCCTTGTTGCCTTCAATGTTAAACCAAGGCAAAGCAAATTTTGCCGAAGTGGTATTCCATGAATTGGCGCATCAACAGCTTTATATTAATGGCGACAGCGGGTTCAATGAAGCATTCGCCAGTATCGTGGGGGAGGTTGGCGCACAACGTTGGTTAGAATCGATTAACGACAAACAAACGCTGGCGAGATACCAGGCAGGTTTACAAGCGAGCATTGATTTTGAAAATTTATTAGCGGGGACTCGCGATGCTTTAACTAAAGTCTACACCGAAAACGTTGATGACGATGAGAAGCGTGCGAACAAGCAACAGGTTTTCAGCGAATTAAAGGCCGATTATCAGCAATTGAAGAATGGAAAATGGAATGGCACTGACTGGTACGGTCGTTGGTTTAATCGGCCCATCAACAATGCACGGCTGGCGGCTTTTTCAACTTATCGTAATCGTATTCCGGAGTTAAAAGCGTTATTTATTGATTGTGATAATTCGTTCAGCCGATTTTATGCAAGCTTACGAGATCAGGCGAATTTCGATAAATCAAAAGGTCAGGTGATTGTGCCGCAATCTTGCAATTCAAAAGAACAAGCCGACTAGTGCATCTGCGTCAAAACGGCCTATATTAGGGTGGGCGTTCGCTTATTTCTCTATGGCCTAAGCTATTCCACGGCTATTGCTCAATTTGAAAAGGGGTAAAAATCGAGCTAAACTTCTATTGTTATACAATTGTCTTATTACTATGAGTATGATAAAACACTCATGCGAAATCGTTTTATTTCGAGCTTTCGACTGATTTTTTGACGGAAATTTTGGAGATGTTTGTCATTCATGATGTTTTTGCTCGTTAGTACCTAATTATAATAATTAAAAAAGAGGCTCAAAATGCGATTCATTTCTGCAGCGCTAAGACTACTGTTCTTGCTCATACCCCTTACGTCGCTATTGCTTTTGTTTCCGCAAACCGCCGCCGCCTCAGACGCGGCCGATTTGTGTCCAGAAAATTTTCCATCGAGTATCGAAACGGTTACACATATTGATTGTTTCAGAGTGTCTAGTGCTCAATCAGACCGCGAAGACGCTGAGTTTCTTAGACTCCAACGCGAGGCTGAATGTATCGCCGAGCCCAACTCTGAGTTAATTCGTAGTGAGATCATTGTCGATCGCAATGGCCGGTTTTTTGCCAGCTTGACTTGCCGTATTAGTTTACCTGTACCTGAAGATACGATTGCATGCCCCGACGACTCTGTTGAGGTTTACCGCGCTTTTAATTATTTGGCATGTAAATATTTTGGAACGGCCGCCAATACCGAAGCAATGGCCAATGCTAGTTTATTAAATGATATCGTCGCTTGCGAAAGTGCTGATCCCGTGGGAACGGTGCTGGCATCATCTGTAATGGTTGCGGAGTCGGCTGACGACGATGAGCCATTTTTCTTTTCCGAATTGTCTTGCGGATTCAACATTCCAGCAATCGACGTATTTGAATGCCCCGTCGGCTTCGAGGAGCAGAGTCGAACCGAAGACTTGCTACGGTGTGAACGAGAGGACGAAGGAATAATTGATTTAGATGCGGCAATCGACCTCAATGCTCAAGTGCAATCGATCTGTACGACTACCACCGCCAGCTTAGGCAGTGTTGTAAATACTGAGATTTTTCTAGACACTTCCTCCAATACGTTCGAGAGTGAAGTAGATTGCGAAATTGCGTTACCTAGATATGGCGAATTTGTTGATGGTGAAATTTTGCGCGCTTGTGACGCCACTTGTACAGAAGAATTAGAGCAAGTAAGACCCTGTATTAATGGTAGTGTCGGTGACCCTGGGTGTACCGAAGAAGAAAGCCAAATAGTTGTGCAAACTTGCAACACTGGCACAAGACTGGATAGCGCTTGTCCGCTTCTCGGTGTTCCAGCAGCAAACATTATTCCTTTCCTATTACTAGACGAAGAAGACAGCGGGTAGTTAAATCTTGGTGATGTCTTGTTTGTATAGTCGGTTCTATGCAAGCATAGAATCGTCTTTTAATTGTTGTTGGGGCATATGTGTGTGTGTCTTTCAAGGCGACAAGCAAGTTCCAAGCTTTTGTTTAATTTATTTCAAGTTCTTATAACTGTTGTCATTGATTTTCCTTTACGAAAGTATTGCGAAAGTGGGCTCAAAGGAAAGTTTTCTCTTTCGTAGTACTCAAAAAACGCTTTACTCTCACTAAACATTCGGGCCTATGCTACCCCGAATAGAGGCGCTTCGCCTCGCTCCTGAATACACTCTAGAGCGAATGAAAAACATCATCACCGTATTGATTTTGGGGCACTAGTTGGTCCGCTATCGAGTTTCAGTTTGGTCAAGTCGATATTATGGTGGAGGTGTTTTATAGATCCGCTCTTGATTCTGTAATTTATGTGGGTGTATTTGCCTAATAAGGCGAATACCAATGTCCTTTGACAGGTGAGATAATCTAGTTCTAGTACCGCTCTCGCTGTTTAATTTCCAACAATAACGATAGAGTATGAAATATGAACTTAGTAATAATAAATGGAAGTCATAGGAAAAAGTCTGAATCGAAAAAAATATCTCGCGAATTAAAAGATATTTCAAGCCAGGTGGGATTTTCATCTACATTAATATTAGATCTGCATGACAAGTTAGATATTCTTTGGGATGAAAACTTTTGGGTCAGTGGCTCTGAGCAAAGTGAGCGGCGAAAAGGCATTGAGCCAGTGCTTAAAGATGCAGATGCTTTCATTTTAGTTAGTCCAGAGTATGGTGGTATGGCTAGCCCCATAATGAAAAACTTTTTGCTTACTTGCTCTCCTGCTGAGACGGGTCATAAGCCCGCCGTTTTAGTCGGAGTATCTGCGGGTCAGGGTGGAACCTATCCGATATCTGAAATTAGATCATACGGTTTTAAAAATAATTTTTTATGTTTTCTTCCTGCTAATATTATTGTAAGAGAATCAGGGGGCTTATTTAAACCTGGAGGTAATAGGAGAGAGCCTGCGTTAGAGAAAGAGGAAAGGTTAGTAAATTATTCAGAATATGTTTTGAATTTACTCTTCGCATATTCCCGTGCTCTAAAGGAGGTTAGATCAAGTGGGGTAATTAATTTTGAAGATTATCCTTATGGATTTTAATTCGAGCTAACGCTCATAGAATTAAATTCCTATCTGCATGAAAAACACCTCGCTGTATATCATTACCGTATTGATTTGGGGCTCTAGCTGGTTCGCTATCGAGTTCCAGCTTGGTCACGTCGATATTGTTGTGGCTGTGTTTTATCGATTTACGTTAGCCGCCATAATCATGTGGGGGTACTGCCTGATCCGGCGCATACCGATGTCTTTTGGTAGGCGAGACCATTTTTTTCTTCTGGTGCTCGCGCTGTTGAATTTTAGCTTGAATTATTTGATTGTTTATCATAGTCAGAAATATCTCACCTCTGCAATGACGTCAATCGCATTTTCAACAATGTTGTTGATGAATATTCTCAACACCCGCATATTTTTTGGAAAACCCATAGCAGGGCAAATTTGGGTGGGAGCGTTTTGTGGTATAGCGGGGCTAATCGCCTTGTTCTGGCGCGATTTGCAAAATGAGCAGGCGGGTGATCAAGCGTTACTAGGTCTTACCTTGGCGCTACTAGCCGCCTTTCTTGCTTCGCTGGGTAATATGGCAAACGTAAGAAATTTGCAGCAGGGCATGAACGTGTTTGCTGCTAACGCCTGGGGCATGCTTTATGGTAGTGCGCTATTACTACTAGCGGCGGTACTTACTGGTGCTACGTTTAAGCTCGTATTAGTGTCGTCCTTTATTGCTTCGTTATTGTACCTTAGTATTTTCGCTACGGTGATCGCCTTTGCCAGCTACTATCAATTGCTAAAAAATATTGGCCCCGAAAAGGGCAGCTATGTACTCATTTTGTTCCCGGTAGTATCGGTAATTTTAAGCACTTTGTTTGAGGGGTTTGTTTGGAGTCAAAGTAGTGTAATTGGTTTTGTAATGGTGTTACTCGGCAATGCAATTATTTTAACGCCAGTACAAACACTACGAGCAATGATGACTGCAAGAAAATAGGGGCTGAAAAGCCACTATTCTCGATCGTCAAAAATGTGTGGTTTAGACTAAAAACGGCATTTATTAGACCATCCAAAATATTTTAAGTTATTGATTAAAAAACTACTTATAGTGTGTTTAAAGCGAGGCTACGACGGTCTTGTTGCGGTGCACTGCAGAGTCTTTCTTGCACAGCAGCGGGATTATTGGCGTTATTACAGTTGTATTGGTCGAAGTCTGGAAAACGAACGGTTGTTTTTTTGTCGCCGCAATAAGAACCAAAAAGCGTAATTCCAAAACGATCTAAACTGCTATTACTATTGGTATCACGTTCCTCTTGTCTAACTTCTACAGTATCGGTGACTAATAGTCACCTGGGTGAAAATACACCATACGACGTTCTTGTTGAGCCGTCGAAATCGCGCCTTGAATTGCAGCTGTGTCATCGGTGACTCCATCACCAACAGCGCCATGAGGGAAGGCACGTACTGGCTCATAACCAGCGTTTCTCAGTTGTTCATCAGAAAGGCCTGTGCAAGCCTCGGAACCTAGTTGAGCATAGGCAAGAGGTTGCAGTAATGTCATTAGCATCAAAATAGCGCTAAAGCCTAAACCACGCTTGATAATCGCAGGTTTAATTACAATGCTATAGTTCATTGAAGACAGCATCCTTAATATTTTTCACCATTGAATAAGCATTAATTTACCCTCTTGAAACGCGATTTTTTGAAACAATGAGCGCGTTTAACTTCCATGATAAGGATGGTGTGGCTAGTTCACACCCAACCCTCCACTCAAGTGAATATTGCATGTGAGATAATTGCAGTCGCTAAACCAATACAAGCCTAGACCGTTGCAACCCTAAACCAATACAACCCTAGACCCTCAACCGAAGCTCCTATATCCAAACGTCTTTGTTCAGAGACAAAAGCAATTGTTAATATTTGTAACGTGTCGTTATTCTAGATCATTGTTCCAATAATGCAATACCGCGAGTAAAAGAGGTTTCTAAAACTCTTGTCCAACCAGCACTATTAGAATTAGTTCAGCCAATCGATGATGACTTTAGCTATCCGTGAGGGATCTTCGTGCGTAACTAAATGATGCGTATTTTCTACAGTTGTAGAGGTAACATGGCTACTCAAATTATTACTATAAGACGCGAATTGAGTCGCAGAGTACATAAAGCTGTGCTCGGCTCTAATGAGTAGCGTGGGCAGCGGCATCTTGCGTAGGTATGGCCATATAGGTAACACTCTACAAAAAACATGTGATTCCCATTCGGGTAAATAAACCAGTTCAAACTGACCATCAGCGCGCTTTCGTAATCCATGCTTCGCATAGTCGTGAAGTGCTGTATCACTAAAATGTTTAAAGGTGGGGTGGCCATGATAGCGATCATAGAATGCTTGTCGTGATGGCCATAATCTTCGGCGTTCATGACTGCCTCTAATGAAAGGGACTAGTTTTATGAGCAACCACCTTGGGATATACCGATAACTGTGGCCGACAATATTATCTGGGGAGGTGGCTGGTTCGATCAGGACTAATTTTGAAAATAAATCGGGTCGTTGCAGGGCCGCTATTGTGGTTAACAGTCCGCCATGCGAATGCCCCATACCGATAACCGGTTCTGAATATTGAGACTCAATGCCGCGAATTAAATCTGCAACAAAATCTTTAGTACCAAAGTTACGTGGTGGAGGCTGCTTGCTTGGCCAAGTTCCTCGAGAGTCCATAGCTGTAAAAGACAGTTTTTCCTCAAAGGCATTATAAAACTCTTGGTAACTGGCCACTGGAAAACCATTGGCAGCTGAAAAATGCACTATTGGCGCATCAGTCTTGCCAGTCGGGTGTTGATACCATGGTACAGCGCCGGCGCCAAAATCAACTTCACTTAACATTTTAAAGACCTAATGACAGTAATCAAACTAAACGGCCGAGCGCACGGCTTGATAAGGTGCCTGTTGTTCACCTTTAGATAGCACTATTTGCCAAAGGTGATTGCGGTAACATTTAAATGCGGCTGCTGCCGCCATAAGATAGTAGTGCCACATGCGTTGAAACTCTTCATTATAGTTGGGCAGCTCGGCCCAAGCAGACTGGGTATTTTGGTCCCACGCATGTAGAGTCTTGTAATAATCCAAACCAAAATTATGCCAATCTTCAATATTGAATAAGGGCGCGCTGTGGGTGCCGATTAATTCCGCCGACGGCAATATTGAATTTGGAAAAATATAACGCTCAATCCAAGGATCAACGCGATGTTCAGTTTTTCGGTGACCGATGGTGTGCAATAGGAATAAACCACCGTCATGCAAACATCGGTGAGCAACCTGAAAATACTCTGCATAGTTTTTAAATCCCACGTGTTCGAACATGCCTAGTGAATAGATGCGATCAAACTGTTCATCAACATCACGATAGTCTTGAAACCGAAACTCGGCATTCAGACCTTTGGCTTTTTCATTGGCCATATTCACTTGTTCTTGCGACACGCTAACGCCAACAACCTCTACGTCATAATGTTCAGCCATGTAACGGGCTGAGCCACCCCAGCCGCAGCCGATGTCAAGTACACGCATGCCCGGCTCAAGTTTAAGTTTGCGGCATACCAGTTCTAGTTTGTGTTCTTGGGCTTGATCCAAATTGTCAGCGTCTTGCCAAAAACCGCAGGTGTATATCATGCGCTTATCTAGCATGCGTTCGTAGAGATCATTGCCCGCATCGTAGTGTTGCGAGCCAATCTCAAAAGCACGCTTGCCTTTTTGGCGATTAACCAAATGCGCATGAACATAGAACAACTTGTCTTTTAATGTGGTGACCTTTGTTCGTAGGTCGCCATTTATGAGTCGATAGAAGAATTCATCCAATTCCTCACAATCCCACCAGCCTTCCATGTAGGCTTCGCCAATACCCAGCGATCCTTGGCCAATGGTACGACCGAATACGTCAGCATTATGCACTTGCATATCCCACGGTCGATCACCATTGACTTGAATGTCGGCGGTATTTAATAGACCAGCAATTTTGGTTTGGTACTTATCTTGGCTCATAGCGGGTAATTCCTATCTCTAAAATTAACGAATACTTGTTGATTATCAGATGAACGGCTTTTCGAAACAACATGCTCGTTCTTATTCAACATTTGTAGCTCATCGATACTGGATTTGTGTTCTTTCAATTTGAAGTCTAAACTGTGTGATGTCGGCCTTTGAGAACGTGGTTTGGTGATTTTTTAGCGTTCTGAGGTAAGGCTTTACCTACAATTAGCTTCGGCTAGTTATTGTTTATTATCAATTTATTCAGGAGATATTTATGACTGTTGCAAGAGTTACTGAAATTACCGCGTCATCTAAAAAAAGTTTTGAAGACGCTTGTCGTGTTGGTGTATCTAGAGCTAGCAAAACATTGAAGAATGTAGCAGGAGCGTGGGTTAAAGACCAAGAATTAGGGATTGTCGATGGTAAAGTAACAGAATATAGAGTGAAGCTTAAAATTACCTTTGTATTAGAAGATTAAAATTTAAATGAGTTAAGATCGTTAAATAGGCTCCAAAATGACTAAAATAGCCGAAAACAATAGTAATCGGCTATTTTAGTAGTAAAATAAGGATACTTGTCTGCTATCGTTGAGTCTACGGCAGTTGCCATGGCATCGTGGCAAAGTAAAAAATGCAAGAAAAATAAACGCGCTTAAACGGAAGTTTCCGTAGCCTACTTTTTTACAAATTGTGTTTTGTAAACAGTGTTTTACGAGTAGTCGGGTCGATTAAGCACAATCCTGGTCAGGTGAAAGACTCAAAAATTGTTACGGCAGAAAACCTTTTGAAAGAATAATAGAGGGTCAAAAACGGTCAAAAATGAGTATTGAAAATTTAATAAGTTCTTGGCCTTTTTGGGTAGGTCTTCTGGTGGTAGTTGCATTGATTGCAGCTGCCGTGTTTTGGCGTATGCGCAGACATGCCCATCTTAAACTTCAGGTGCAGCGTAAAAGCCGAATTTTTAGCACCGCAGAGCAAACTTTTTTCGACACTATCGTAGATGATTTGGGTGAGGAATTTTATGTTCTCTCGAATGTTCCATTTATGGATGTTCTTGAGCCTGACCGCAGTGCAACCAAGTCTGAATCTCGGACTATCAATAAAATTTATGCTAATCATTTTTTCGATTTTGTGATTTCAAAGAGAGATGATTTATCAATTTTTGGCATATTTGAATTAGAAAATTTCGATAAAAACCCAGACGCGAAAGAGCGCAAAACGCGTGAACATCTAATTGCGAATATTTGCAAACTGGCAAATCTACGACTGTTCTATTTTGACATTAGACAGGATTATCAAGACGTTGACGTATATCGGCTAGTGACGGGGCGTGTGCGTAAGGTGCCAGAGAAAAAAACTCCGACCCACCAATCGGAGCTATCGATTGATGCAGAGCCAGAGAGAGAACTAAAGTTTACAAAGGAATGCCCGAAATGTTATAGCGACCTGGTTACTAAAGTAGCTATCAAAGGGTCGAGTATTGGCGAGAAGTTTTTGATGTGCCGAAAGTATCCTTATTGTGATTATCAAGTGCCTCTTGAAGAAGCGCGCAAAAATTTATCCAAGGGAAAATCGAAAAAACAACAAACTGGATATAAGGATTGGGCCTAATAATTATAGTCTCAAGAAGAATAGTTTTAATATTTAAATTTAAATAGCCTTAACTAGAATAGTGAATAGTCGCGCCACCAAGGCATTGACGACCCTCATATAATACTAAAGCTTGCCCTGGCGTTACGGCACGCTGTGGTTCATCAAAACGCACAGTTAGTGAGTCTTCCTCAATCGATATTATCTCGCAACTTTGGTCTTGTTGGCGGTAGCGTGTCTTTGCGCTGATTCTTGCGCCGAGCTTTGGTTTGGTTTCGCTAACCCAATCGTTACCAATTGCATGTACCGTTTTCGTCTGCATAGCGGGATGGTCATGGCCCTGCACTACTAACAATTCATTATTTTGAATATCTTTGCCAGCCACATACCATGCCTCACCAGGCCCACCTATATTAAGGCCTTGTCGCTGTCCCAATGTGTAGTACATTAAACCATCATGTTGTCCGATCACGGTTCCATCGTCACGCACCATATTTCCTGGGTTGGGCTTAAGGTACGTACTCAAAAAGTCCTTAAAGCGGCGTTCGCCGATAAAACATATACCGGTGCTGTCTTTCTTGTTGTGGGTCACAAAGTTTTGGTTTTGTGCTATTTCACGAACAATCGGTTTTTCAATCTCTCCTAGCGGGAACAAACTCTTTTCCAGCTGATGTTGTTGTAATGTATATAAGAAATAACTTTGGTCTTTGTTTGAATCTATTCCACGCAACAATGTTTGCTCATTAGCGAGTTGCCCTCGTGCGACATAGTGGCCGGTGGCTATAAAATCAGCACCTAAAGATTCTGCTTGTAATAAAAATTCTTTAAATTTTATTTCCTTGTTGCACAGTATGTCTGGATTAGGTGTTCTACCGGCCTTATATTCGCTTAGGAAATGCTCAAATACGTTTTCCCAGTATTCATGCGCAAAGTTAACCTCATGAAGATTTATGTTCAGTCGTTCACAGACTTGACTGGCGTCCTTTAAATCCGCTGCCGCAGCACAATATTCTTCGGTGTCGTCTTCCTCCCAGTTCTTCATAAACATGCCGGTTACGCGGTAACCTTGCTCTTTCAATAGATAAGCTGTTACCGAAGAGTCTACGCCGCCAGACATGCCAACGATTACGTGTGCACCATCTCCATTTGCTTCTGTACTAGTCACTTTACAGTCGGCGAAACTAGAGTTCGCGTAATATATCTAAGGGGTAACGATTGCCCGCCAAATAGTCATCGATACAGGATTTAACTAATGGACTACGTAAGCGTTTGCTCGAGCAAATTTCGTCATAACTCAGCCAATGAGTAGTGGTGATATCTGGGTCCATGGTGAGGTTTTCATCAGGCTCACTGGCGGTGCCGAAAAAAGTATAACGAAGGTAAGTTTTATCTTTACTTACTGGCAGTCGATAAAGACCTACTAAGGCTTCGGGCGTAAAATGCCGACAAGTTTCCTCACGAGTCTCACGAATAACCGCTTCTATAATTGTTTCGCCATTCTCAAGGTGCCCCGCGGGTTGATTAAGTACCATCTCACCGCTTGATTTCGAGCGCTCGTCCACGATTAGAAATTTGTCGTTTTTGACGCAGATCGCCGCAACGGTTAGATCGGGTTGCCATTTTTTTCCAGACATAAATTGCACTCAAGTATAATTATAAATTGCTTTGTGATTTGACCTGTTGGTAACGTAAATAGATTGTCGGTAAATAGAGCGTGGATTGCAAACTTATGAGTGAATTCAAAGAGTCTTTTGCGGTCTTTAGATCAAATCAGAGGCTTCTTCTTGGATGCATTTATGGTATTCTTTGCGAGCTTTAAAACAGCCGTTGCAATACACGGTTTAGCCTGCGGGCCTTCTCTTACAGGGGTGTAACTGATGGACAATATAAACCGATAATATTCGAGACAAAATATAAAATGAGCGCCTCAAAATCAACAATTTTTTATACCTTGACTGATGAAGCACCAGCTTTGGCTACACGGTCATTACTTCCTATCCTTCAATCGATTGCATCGGCTTGTAACGTGGTAATTGATACTAAAGATATCTCTCTTGCTTCGCGGATACTAGCGAACTTTCCCGATCATATTAATGCAGATCAGCGTGTGCCGAACGCCTTGGAAGAGTTAGGAGCTTTAGTGCTTGAACCCAGTGCCAATGTGATCAAAACTCCGAATATCAGTGCCTCAATACCGCAAATTAAAGAGGCCATTGTCGAATTACAGGCCAAAGGTTATGCGGTTCCTGATTTCCCAGATGACCCTAAATCGCCAGAAGAAAAGAAAATTCGTGCGACTTATGAAAAAGTAAAAGGCAGCAATGTAAATCCGGTTCTTCGTGAAGGCAATTCGGATCGTCGTGCTCCGGCCGCGGTAAAAAATTATGCGCGCAATAACCCACACTCAATGGGTGAATGGTTGCCGACGTCGAAATCTCATGTGGCAACCATGAATGGCGGTGATTTTCGATCAAGTGAACGATCTATGACCTTGAGTAATGATTGCTCGGTGAAAATAGAATTCACCGACAGTGACGGTAACGCGACTGCTAAGCAAGAAGGTTTGAAATTGCTGGCAGGCGAAGTGATCGACGCCAACTTTATGAGCAAAAAGGCATTACGAAAGTTCTACGAGGAACAAATAGAAGATGCTAAGCAGCAAGATGTTTTATTTAGCCTGCATGTAAAAGCCACCATGATGAAGGTCTCGCACCCGATTGTATTTGGTCATGCGGTGACGGTTTTTTACAAAGACGTGTACGAAAAATATGCGACCCTTTTTGAGGAGCTAAACGTAGAGCCTAATAACGGCCTCGGAAATTTGTACAGTATCATTAGCGAGGTTTCAGGAGATCTTCGAGACAAAATAGAAGCCGACATTATGGCTTGCTATAAAGATCGCCCATCAATAGCGATGGTGAATTCGGATAAAGGTATTTCTAATCTACATGTCCCGAGTGATGTGATCGTTGATGCCTCGATGCCCTCTATGATTCGTAGCTCGGGTAGAATGTGGAATTGGGACGGTGAACTTCAAGACACCAAGGCGGTTATTCCAGAAAGTACATATGCTTATATCTATCAGGAAGTGATGGATTATTGTAAGGAGAATGGCGCGCTAGATCCAACTAAAATAGGCAGTGTGGCAAATGTTGGTTTAATGGCTCAGAAAGCCGAAGAGTATGGTTCGCACGATAAAACCTATGAATTGGAAGCCGATGGTTACATGCGTGTTGTTGATGAAAAAACGGGTAGAGTCCTGTTCGAGCACTCGGTTGAAGAGGGCGATATCTGGCGGATGTGTCAGGTCAAAGATGAACCAATTCGCGACTGGGTAAAACTAGCTGTTAATCGAGCGCGCAAAGCTGGCACGCCTGCAGTGTTTTGGTTAGACAAAAACCGCCCGCACGAAGCACAACTGATTATTAAGGTGAACGAATACTTGCAGGATCACGATACTGATGGCTTAGAGCTTTTCATCATGTCGCCTGCTGAAGCTACTCGTTATTCACTCGATGTGATCAATCAGGGTAAAGATGTTATATCCGTTTCAGGTAATGTGCTGCGCGACTATCTCACTGATTTATTCCCAATTTTAGAGGTTGGTACCAGCGCTAAGATGTTGTCTATTGTGCCACTAATGAATGGTGGTGGCCTCTTCGAAACGGGTGCCGGTGGTTCCGCACCTAAGCATGTTGCGCAGATGAATGAGGAAGGTCATTTACGCTGGGACTCACTTGGAGAGTTTTTGGCGACCGCAGCGTCGCTAGAACATTTGGCGGACGTTGACGATAACAGCAAAGCACAATTGCTTGCCGATACCCTCGATATTGCTACTAGTAAATTGCTAGCTGAAGGTAAATCACCGTCTCGCAAAGTTAATGAGTTGGATAATCGTGGCAGCCATTTCTATCTATCTTTGTACTGGGCACAGGCGCTCTCCGAGCAAGAAACAGATGCTGACATGCAAGCTAAATTCGCACCTTTAGCAAAGGAGCTGTCTGATAACGAGCAAAAAATAGTCGACGAACTGAATGCAGCACAAGGCAGCCCAGTGGATATCGGCGGTTATTATTTGCCATCGGCAGAACTAGCCGATGCCGCAATGCGACCAAGCTCTACGTTTAATACGATAATTGAAGGTTTCAGCAGTTAGCTTTAAATTTGCTCTTTAAAGTCAAAAAGCTGACGGCTCTTTAAAGTCAAAAAGCTGACGGCTCTTT
>CAZJWW010000011.1:6373-15627 GCA_964549895.1 uncultured Gammaproteobacteria bacterium | reverse complement strand
TCTTTAAAGTCAAAAAGCTGACGGCTCTTTAAAGTCAAAAAGCTGACGGCTCTTTAAAGTCAAAAAGCTGACGGCTCTTTTTAAAGTCAAAAAGCTGACGGCTCTTTTAAAAAAATCTTTAAGAATAAGCTGAAGACTTTTAATAACTGCTGTGAAGGCTCTCAATAACTGCTGGTGGCCTTTTAAGCTTCAATACTGACGGTTTTAATCACTTTATCTACTAAACTTCGTCTACTAACGTAGTTGAACGAAAGCAGTTGAACGAAAGCAGTTGAACGAAAAGGTAGTTGAAGAACTACCATGCATTAAAACAGTGCGTCGGAATTAGTCGAACTAACTAGCGGCTCTTATCTTGGCCGCTTTTGGACCTTTTTCGCCGTCTTCTAATTCGTATTCAACCTCTTGCCCTTCGGTCAGCGTTTTATAGCCTTCCATTTCAATCTCTGAAAAATGTGCGAACACATCATTTCCGCCGTCACTTGGTTCGATAAAGCCGAAACCTTTAGACGAGTTAAACCATTTTACGGTACCTGTGGTAGCCATATTTTTTCCTCACTATCATTACCCCTGATCTTCACTTCAGGTAAAAACATGAGCTTCGATATTATCGTTATCCGACTAGTTCGGTGCTTGTACCCTACAACCACGGACCCCCAAAAACCACCCTCATAGCAGCCTGAGTAAACTATATTGCGAAACTCACAACGCTAAAGAGATCGAATTTCGATCTCAATAAGGGAGTAAAACCTCTAAATTGCCAAAGGTCAAGAGGCCTTAACAATAAATAATTTGTTATTTCCTGAATTGTATGACCAAAATAGCTTGAAAAATTACCAAGAGGGCGCAGATTTACTAATGAATAACTGTTTAAATAGCAGAGTCTTTACCCTTGACCAGCTAGCCGAACATTAGATTCTGTAGCACAACAGCAACACTTACACATTGAGAAGTATGAGCGATTATCCTGAACCGATTAATAATGAAGACCTTGCCATTGAAACCGCGCGTCCGCGATTAAAAAGGCCTCCTCTGTATAGAGTATTGCTTCTCAACGATGATTACACCACCATGGAGTTTGTGGTTAAGGTTTTACAGTCGATCTTTAGTCACAGCGAAGAAAAGGCAGCGCAAATAATGATGCACGTTCATCAAAAAGGTGCCGGAATTTGCGGGATTTACACGCGCGAGATTGCAGAATCAAAAGTTGAACAAGTTTTGGTTTATGCGCAACAAAATGAACACCCGTTACAGTGTACTATGGAGCCTGATTCCGATAATGGTGACGAATAACAATTTTAATAATAGTGATAAACAATGATTTCTAAAGAGCTGGAAAAAACCCTAAATTTTGCCGTACAAGTAGCACACGATGCTCGACATGAATTTGTTACCACCGAGCACCTATTATTGGGTTTGTTGGATAACGCATCAGCCATGGCTGTTTTGCAAGCGTGCAGTGCGAATGTAGAGCAGCTACGTATTGAATTGACCGAGCACTTGTCCGGACAAGTGCCTCAAATGGAAGAACAGTCTGAGTTAAAAACGCAACCTAGTATCGGTTTTCAAAGAGTGTTGCAGCGCGCGATTGTGCATGTGCAAAGTTCAGGTAAATCGGAAGTGGAAGGTGAGAACGTACTAATAGCAATTTTTTCAGAGCAAGATTCTCATGCCGCGTACTATCTAGATCAGCAAAATGTGACTCGTTTTGACGCGGTTTCTTATGTCTCGCACGGCATCAGCAAGTTAGAAGAAGATTTTGAAGGGCTTGCACTGCCAGAAGACCATGAAAATGCGACCGCTCCAGAGCAAAAAGAGGGGCCGTTGGAAGCCTACACGGTGAATTTGAATGAACGAGCGGCTGACGGCTTTATTGACCCGCTGATAGGGCGCGAGAAAGAAGTTGAACGCACCATACAAATATTGAGCCGACGTCGAAAAAATAACCCCTTATATGTGGGAGAAGCGGGTGTTGGTAAAACCGCTATTGCCGAAGGTTTAGCAAAACAAATAGTTGAAGAGCAGGTACCAACGGTGCTTGCCGACGCGGTCATTTATTCGCTGGATATGGGCGCATTGCTCGCTGGTACTAAATACCGTGGTGACTTTGAGAAGCGCCTTAAAGCAGTATTGAAAGCATTGGAGCTTGAAGAACATGCAGTGCTATTTATCGATGAAATACACACGATTATCGGTGCGGGTGCAGCCTCAGGTGGCGCTATGGATGCGTCAAATTTGCTGAAGCCAGCGCTGTCTAATGGCCAGCTCAAATGTATTGGCTCGACGACCTATCAAGAATACCGAGGTGTTTTTGAGAAAGATCGTGCCTTAGCGCGACGTTTCCAAAAAATTGATGTTGAACAGCCCACCGTCGATGAAACCGTTCAGATCTTGCGCGGTCTGCGTTCGCGTTTTGAAGAGCATCATGAAGTAAGCTATACCCCAGAGGCTTTGAGTATTGCCGCTGAATTAGCTGATCGCTATATCAATGAACGTTTCTTGCCTGATAAGGCAATTGACGTGATTGACGAGGCAGGCGCACGCACACGATTGTTTGATCGCGAAGAAGATGAAATACCAAAAATTGATGTGCAGCAAATTGAAGAAGTTGTGTCATTTATTGCTCGCATACCACCAAAAAATGTTTCCGCTTCAGATGTAGATGCACTAAAGAGCTTAGAACGAGATTTAAAACTTGTCGTATTTGGTCAAGATGAAGCAATTACTAATTTGGCCTCTGCTATCAAGATGTCGCGCTCCGGCCTTGGTAAGCCAGATAAACCGATTGGTTCTTTCTTATTCTCTGGTCCTACAGGTGTCGGTAAAACAGAGGTGACGCGGCAGTTGGCATTGACGCTAGGCGTGGAGCTTATACGCTTCGATATGTCTGAATATATGGAACGACATACGGTTTCTAGATTGATTGGTGCACCTCCGGGTTATGTTGGCTTCGATCAAGGTGGTTTATTAACCGATTCGATAAATAAACATCCGCACGCAGTGCTGTTATTGGATGAAATTGAAAAAGCGCATCCAGATGTATTTAACCTTTTACTGCAGGTAATGGATCACGGAACCCTAACTGATAATAATGGGCGCAAAGCTGACTTTAGAAACGTGATTCTTGTCATGACTACTAATGCTGGCGCGGTGCAAGCTTCGCGAAACTCAATGGGTTTTACCAAGCAAGATCATGCCGCTGATGATATGCAAGCGATTCAAAAAATGTTCACGCCTGAATTTCGAAATCGTTTGGATTCGATAGTGCGTTTTGCATCGCTAGATCAATCGGTTATTTCAAAAATTGTTGATAAAGAACTACTCGAAGTTGAACGGCAACTACTTGAGAAGCAAGTTACGCTCAATGTCGATCAAGACGCGCGTCAATGGATAGCTGAACACGGCTATGATGAAAGCATGGGAGCTAGACCACTGGCCAGACTCATTCAAGAAGAAATTAAACGCGGTTTAGCCGATGAATTATTATTTGGCGGATTACAAAATGGCGGCAGCGTAAATATTGGTGTAGAGGATTCAAAACTATCATTCGAAATTTTGAATGAGGCCACTGAAGAGCTGGTTCACTAATTCTTTAACCGTCAAAATCCATGCGTCGAATCATCATTGTGGTGGTTCGAGATTTGCGTTTCTCTTGCATCTTCACTGGTAAAAATTCATCCTTATTGGACAACCAAAAAGTAAAGGTTCGCTCTGGTCGAAATTCCCTTTCCAATACCATTTTGGTGGTTTGCAGTTCACCTAAAGGGGTTCGTATTTTTTCTTGTTCGGTGGCTCGAACTGTATAGCCTCGGATACGGCGCGTTTTGCCATCAACTACGTAAATAGCTTCGTTACCAGGGGCTAAGCCCTTGAGAATGGTAATCGCAAAGGGCATTGCGCAATTATCAATGAGGTAGCCTTGGGGCATATCTAAAGATTCGTCGCCAAAGTCGATTTTTCGATCTGCCCAATCGTAACTGACTTTATAGTTTTGTGATTTAATGGTGCCGCCAGCATAGTTAATTGGTACGACAAGCGATTGTTCAATTTTAAAGCGACAGCTCTCTTGAATATTGGTGCCAAGAAATGTAGCGGCCATGCCTTCCGCTTTTGTCAATGTGGATACGGAATAGCCACTGCCAGCGCGATCTAATTTAGTTTGGATTTTTCCAGCGGTTACGTCGGCAATCACACCCTCTAGTTTTACTGTGTATTCCAATTCAACAGGGCTTATCTCTGCGGCATGGCTAGTGAATGAAATACAGATACTAAGGGCGAATAAAGCCCCAATTGCATTGATTCTTAGTACACTATTTTGTAGAAAATGAAAACGCATGGTTTTGATACTTTTAGACATTGATACTCTTTAATTAAATTCGATGAGCTTGTTAACACTCGGACTCAAGCTATTAAAACTCTAGTTCAAGCTGCAGTACTAAGTGACCGTGCTAATGCAGTTAAAATCACTTATGCGTCAAAGGTTTGCAATTGCGTCGACGAGTTTTTACCGTCTAATAATACCTTGTCTTGTTCAACCCTTAACCGACCTTGAGCGAACCATTGTACAGCCTTAGGGTAAAGTTGATGTTCAATTTCATGAATTCTCTCTTGCAGGGTCGTTGCAGTGTCTTCGGCCCTAACTGGCAAGCGGCCTTGCAAAATAATAGGGCCTGCGTCGACTTCGGGCACCACAAAATGAATGCTGACACCATGCCACTCATCGCCAGCTGCTAGCACTCGTTCATGAGTATTGTTGCCTGGGTACTTCGGTAGTAAGGATGGATGAATATTGACTAGACGATTTGGGTAATGGTTGACAAATTGTTCGGTCAATATACGCATAAAACCGGCCAAAATAACGATATCGGCTTGTTCTGCATCAACATGTTTCATTAACGCTTGATCGAATTCGAGCCGGCTGTCAAAGCTTGTATGATCTACGCAAAGATTTTTTATTCCAGCATTTTCAGCGCGCTCAAGACCAAGCGCACCAGGCCTATTGCTTATCACTAGGCTTATCTCGATTGGTAACTCGCCATTACCAATTTGATCGATAAACGCTTGCAGGTTACTTCCACTGCCAGAGATTAGAACAACGGCCCGTGCTTTTTTAGAACTCAAAACTAGACGATCTGTACTTGTGAGTCGGCCGCACCGGCTTTGATCTCACCGATCAAAAATGCGCTTTCACCAGCATCATTAAGGTGCTGAATAGCTTGTTCTGAATTTTCATCAGACACCACCAAGATCATGCCAACGCCGCAATTAAAAGTACGATACATTTCATCGCGGTCAATATTCGCGGTATCCATCATCCAGCTAAAAACATCAGGCCATTGCCAAGCTGATTCATTAACCACGGCGTGACACTCGTTTGGCAATACACGATTAAGATTACCGGGAATACCTCCACCTGTAATATGCGCGAGTGCATGCACGGGTAAGGATTTCATTAGCGATAATATTGAACGAACATATATCTTAGTGGGTGCCATTACTGCGTCGGCTAAGACTTGGTCGCCAATTTTTGTGTTTAGGGGTACATCGTAAGTATCGATGACTTTTCTAATCAGAGAATAACCATTGGAATGAGGGCCCGTAGAAGCGAGGCCAATTAGTTGATCACCAGCTTTAACCTTGCTGCCATCTATAATCTCGGCTTTCTCCACAGCGCCAACGCAAAAACCCGCGAGATCGTACTCGCCTTGTGCATACATGCCGGGCATTTCAGCGGTTTCCCCACCAATCAGAGCGGCATTTGCTTGTACGCAACCTTCACCAATGCCAGTCACTACTTGCGCAGCAACGTCTGGAGTAAGCTTGCCCGTGGCGAAATAATCTAGAAAGAACAATGGTTCTGCGCCTTGCACAATTACGTCATTCACACACATAGCGACTAAGTCTATGCCAATGGTGTCGTGTTTATTGAGATCAAAAGCTAATTTTAATTTAGTGCCAACGCCATCTGTGCCCGACACCAAAATTGGTTCATTAAAGTTTTTGGGTACTTCAAATAATGCACCAAAACCGCCTAAGCCGCTCAGGCAGCCTTCTCGTTGGGTTCGTTTTGCTACCGGTTTAATCACGTCAATAAAGGCGTCTCCAGCATCAATATCAACGCCGGCATCGCGATAGCTAAGTGAGTCAGGTTTAGTCGAATTATCATCAGAGCTGGAATATTGTGACATGGCAAAACCTCGTAAATAGAATTGGCAATGGTGAGCGCCTTTGATAGGCGCGTATTGTAGCGGTTTAGCACGCTATTGTGTATCGAATAAAAGGTAGCGATAATCAGAGTATTGTAATTACAAAAGTGCCCTTATTAAAATCAATAATGAGTCTATCTTGCTCTATATTCCAAATATTCTAACTATTGCTCGTATTGGCTTAGTACCGTGGCTGCTGGTCTTATTGCAGTCTCAACAATACTCCTTATCGCTGGTCGTATTTGTCGTGGCAGGTGTGACTGATGCCTTAGATGGGTTTATTGCTAAACGTTATAATGCCCAAACGAAACTTGGTGCATTGCTAGACCCTTTGGCCGATAAAGCTTTGTTAGTTAGTGCCTACGTTATGTTGTCGATAATGGAATTAGTACCATTTTGGTTGATGGTGGTGGTGGTCTTCAGAGACGTGGTCATTGTCGGCGGATATTTAATTATGAGCTTATCTTTTGACTCCATTGAAATGCGGCCGCTACTAATCAGTAAGGCTAATACCTTGATTCAAATTGCGTTTATTGTTTTGGTGTTATTGACGTTATCAACCGGTTTTGGCCAGAGCGTATTAATGACTGCAATGGCTTATTTAGTGCTGCTCACAAGTATCATCAGTGGATCTGCCTACGTCTATATTTGGGCAATTAGAGCCACCAACGATAGCTCGGCTGAAATATAAGACGCATGCCGGAATTTACAACTCCACAAATGGCATTGCCAATCGCACTAAGTGATAAAGCAAGCTTTAGAAACTTCTGCGTTGGAGCTCATGGAGAGTTGATTGAGTCTTTGCATTCATGCGTTCAGTTGCGCGAACCCAAATTGGTATATTTCTACGGCAATAGCGGCACTGGCAAAAGCCACTTACTGTTCTCGGCCATACGTTTGGCTGCGCAAGAGGTGATTAATACCAGTTATTTATCTTTAGCTGATCCCAAGGTCAATCAGCAAATGTTAGCTATGATCGATGCGCAACACCTTGTTTGTATTGACGATGTGCATGCGTGGGCGGGCGATGATGATAGGGAACAGGCGCTATTTACGTTATTTGAACAAATCAAGCATGCCGGTGGCCAGCTTTTGATTAGCGGGCTGAAAGCGCCAGCTCATTGCGGATTCGAACTTAGAGATTTAGTTAGCCGTCTGGCGAGCGGTTTGGTTTACCCTTTACACGCACTAACTGAAGAACAACAGTTTGAAGCACTTCAATCGCGCGCTAATCATCGCGGCTTGGTAATTTCAGATGACGCGGTTCGCTACCTACTCAGTCGCTCAAGCCGTGACACTTCAGAATTGTTTGATATTCTGGACCGAATTGATCAAGCATCGCTTGTTGAAAAGCGTAAAGTCACTATTCCGTTTTTACAGAGGCTCTTGAAGAAGTAAAAAATCAATAGTCCGTTAGGAATTCACATCAATAACAATTCGTCCTCGGATATCACCGGAGATTATTCTTTGGGCTAGATTTGGTAGTTCACTCATGGGTTCGATCCGATAGATTTCGTCTAGGTGATCGGTATCAATGAGTTTGACCAGCGAGTCCCACGCGGCTTGACGTCTCGCTTGTGAGGCCATCACCGAATCGATACCTCGCAAAGTAACGCCACGTAATATGAATGGCGCGACGCTGGTTGGTAAATTCATTCCTCCCGCCAAGCCACAGGCAGCGACTAGACCTTCATACTTGGTTTGTGCGATCGCCGTGGCCAGTACTTGATCACCAACGGTATCGACCACTGCCGCCCAAGTTTCTTTTTCCAGCGCTTTGGATTCTCTTGCTAATTCATCTCTGGATATTATTTCAGTAGCGCCAAGTGTGTGGAGAAAATCACTATGAGCATACATTCGTCCAGTTGATGCCGTGACTTGATAACCTAATTTTGCTAGTAGCGAGACGGCAACGGAGCCGACGCCTCCGGTTGCCCCGGTGACCAATATGGGCCCTGAATCGGTAGCAATCCCAGCATCGAGAATCGCTTGCACGCATAACATTGAGGTATAACCAGCGGTGCCAATCGCCATTGCCTGTTCAGAGCTAAATTCATCAGGCGTGCGAACCAACCACTCAGCTTTCAAGCGTTGTTTTTGGGTATAACCGCCGTTATAAGTTTCTGAAAGACCAAAGCCATTCACGAGTACTCGATCACCTTGATTAAATTCATTGTTTTTTGATTCTAATACCTTGCCGGCTAAATCAATTCCACAGATCAGCGGCGTAGTTCGACATATTCTTCCTTTGCCCGATACGGCTAAGCCATCTTTATAATTAAGGGTAGAGTATTCGACTTCCACTAACACATCTTCATCGGGAAGATCGTCGAGAGAAATACTCTTTAGTGATGCGATCGTTTTTCCATCGACATCTTCGGCGACAATAGCATTGAAATTTTTATTCATATTTTTGGGTAAATTTGTTTATTGGTTGTTAATGATTTGAGTAATTTCATCCAACACAGCTGGATCTTCGATGGTAGCAGGAAGCACGTATTCTTGCTGATTTAGTATGTGTTTGATGGTCTTGCGGAGTATTTCCCCCGACCGCGTTTTCGGTAGTCGTGGCGCAATAATGGTTTTCTCGTAACAAGCGATCGGGCCTATTTTGTCTCGAACCAACGTTTTTAACTCGTCGGATAAAACATGCGAGTCATTTTTATTTGCGTGTTCAGCGGGTGAATTTGTAACAACAAATCCCACAGGAATTTCATCTTTAAGATCATCGCTAATAGCAACCACGGCCGCTTCCGCAATGCTATTGTGCTTGCCGAGTGCTTCTTCGATGTCGCCGGTTGAAAGACGATGCCCTGCGATATTGATGACATCGTCAACGCGGCCCATCACGAAAAGGTAATCATCGCTATCAAAATAGCCGCCGTCGCCGCTCGTATAGTAGCCGGGGTTTTGGTCTAGATAAGTCGATTTGAATCGCTCAGCATCGTGCCACAAGGTGGTTAAACATCCTGGCGGGAGGGGCAACTTAACTGCTACGTTGCCTTGCATACCATTTTTGTTGTTACTTCCTTAACAAACGCAACGGCGTAT
>CAZJWW010000011.1:0-6273 GCA_964549895.1 uncultured Gammaproteobacteria bacterium | reverse complement strand
ACGCAACGGCGTATTAGCAGCGATAGCATATGTGGCTGGCAAATCTGCGAGGATATCTTTATATTGAACGCGAAAATATCCCAACTTGCTATAAATGATATCAATTGAATTTATCGCGCTATTAGCGCTAGCTTACCTACTGCTACTTTTCCTAGTAGCTTACTTAGGAGACCTTAAGCGGTTTCAATTGGCGACTCGCCTGAATCCCAATTTGATTTACGCTTTATCGCTGGCAGTCTATTGCTCGTCTTGGACTTTTTACGGCGCAGTGGGCACGGCCTCGGTTATTGGCTTAGATTACATGGCGATTTATTTAGGGCCATGCTTGGTATTTTTATTGGGCTATCCAGTAATGCGCCGTATTATCATTGTTTCTAAAGAGAACAGCATTACCTCCATCTCAGATTTTATTTCCAGTCGCTACGGAAAGAGCCGGCGCATAGCCGTGTTGGTTACGATCATTGCCGTGGTAGGGTCCTTACCCTATATCGCTTTGCAGCTTAAAGCGGTGTCTCTGTCGTTTTTGGTATTGAGCGATCAAGCCAACTTAGCCGCTGATTTAAGTGAGAGCTTTTCGCCCAATAATATGGCGTTCTACACCGGCATCATAATGACCTTGTTTGCGGTACTTTTTGGTACACGCCACTTAGACGCTACTGAGCATCATTCGGGCATGGTGTTGGCTATTTCATTTGAATCCATCGTCAAGTTGGTTGCTATATTAGCGGTGGGTTTTTACTCATGCCATTTACTATTATCGGGATCTCAAGATGTATTATTAGATTCTTCACAGGGCGGTATTGGCACAATACTGCCCGATGGCATATTGGGTTTTAATTTATCTAATAATTCGTCCACATGGGCAAGTTTTATAACCAAGACATTGTTAAGCATGGGAGCAATTATATTGCTTCCAAGACAATTTCAAATGACCGTGGTTGAGGCTCACAGTCATCATCAATTTAAAACGGCAATGTGGGTAATGCCCATCTATCTTTTGCTCACTGCACTCATTGTTATGCCCATTGCTTTTGCTGGAACAAGTTTACTGCCAGAAGAACAAGCGGATTTGTACGTACTTACTTTGCCCCTAGCTGCAGGCAATCAAGGTATTAGTCTATTAGCATTTATTGGAGGCCTGTCGGCCGCTACAGGCATGGTTATTGTCGCGGTTATTAGTCTTAGTACTATGATTTGCAACGACCTGGTCATGCCAAACCTAATTCGTATTAAGCAGTTAAATATACTGTATCGCAATGACCTTGATTCGATAATTTTACTGATTCGTCGCTTGGCGATTGTCGCATTAGTTGCGGGTGCCTATGGTTACTTCAAACTCATGGACATCAATGCCCAATTGGCATATATCGGTTTGGTTTCTTTTGCGGCAGCGATACAATTTTTACCCTCTGTGATCTGCGCAATGTTTTGGAGAGGTGCCAACAGTAAAGGTGTTTATTGGGGATTGATTGGCGGTTTTTTAGTGTGGGCATACACCTTAATGTTACCAACCGTGCTGACCTCTTCCGCGTTACAAAGTATCTGGTCGAATACCTCATGGTTACACCCTCAGGCTCTATTTGGTATGCCTTTAAACGATTCCTTGTCTCACGGTGTGGTTTGGAGTCTTTCGGTAAATATATTTTTACTGGTCACCTTGTCATTGTCTAGTAAGCAAACTCTACTGGAAAGAATGCAAGCAAGTCGCTTCTTCCATACTGGTGTTATAGGTAGAAGTGTCGCTCAAATTGATGCTGACGAACCAATATTGGTACACCCTGACTCGTTGCGCATTTTAACTGAACGCATTATAGGTGTTAAAAATACTGACAGTCTTTTTAAACAATACCAATCTAAAAGCGGAATAGATTTGTCCGAGGCCACGCGTGTTGATAGACAACTTATTTCTCTAACCCAAACGGCAATCGCCAGCGTGATCGGCAGTGCGTCAGCACAAAAGGTTATCTCTGAGATAGTGATTGGCGAGGAAGAATATCTAGACGAAGTGACAACTTTAGTGGACGAAGCTTCATCTGTGCTTCAATTTAATAGACACTTACTGCAAACGACCTTACAGAACATTACTCATGGTATTTCGGTGGTCGATAAAGATTTGAATTTGGTAGTTTGGAATCAACGTTATATTGATTTATTTAATTATCCAGACAATCTTATTTATGTGGGCAAGCCCATTGCAGAAATTCTCGAATACAATGCGCAAAGAGGCGACTTTGAAGAACGAGATCCAAACGTTGAGATTCGCAAACGCCTAAAATATTTGCACAAAAAAGCGCCTTACCAAAATGTCAGGAAGAGGTCCAATGGTATGGTAATTAAGTCGACGGGCGAACCAATGTCCAACGGTGGCTTTGTTACTACCTACGAAAATATTACAGAAAATGTGCGCGCTTCTGAGATGTTACGAACGGCCAATGAAGAATTGGAAGATCGGGTTTTAGAAAGAACACAAGAACTGAAGTCTCTGGCTGAAGAGTTAGAAAAAACCACACGCAGTAAAACTCACTTTTTAGCAGCGGCCAGCCACGATTTATTGCAACCGATTACGGCGGCAAGGTTATTTGCACACAGCATTTTAGACCAAAGTGACAAAGCGCCAGAAATCGCAAATCTGGCGAGCCATATTAACCAATCACTGGATACCGCCAACGATTTGTTGCGGGCACTATTAGATATATCGAAACTCGATTCCGGCGGTATAGAACCGAACTTAACTGTATTTGATTTAAAAGTATTCATTTCGGACCTTTTATTAGAATTGAAAGCGGTGGCCGCTGATAAACAAATCAAGCTTTCTGCCGATTCTCCATCCATCTTTGTGCGCTCAGATAAACAGCTACTGCATTCGGTGATGCAAAACCTAGTTGTTAATGCAATTCGTTATACTGGAAAAGGCGGCAAAGTGGACGTTATTGCAACGTGTGATGCGAGTAATAGTCAAGTGGCGAGTATCAGTGTTTTCGACAACGGCATTGGAATTAGCAGCGATCGTTTAAAGAAAATATTTAATGAGTTTTATCAGATTAAGGTGTCTGGGACTGAAAATGTTGGTGGTTTAGGATTAGGCCTCTCCATTGTTGAACGAATTAGTCGTTTATTAAACTTAAAAGTATCAGTAGATTCTACTCTGGGTGAAGGCAGTAGATTTTCAATCGAATTACCGGTTTCTAAAGAAGTTGCTACCATCAAGTCTCGTAATGTTGATAGAAAATTCGTTCTTCCGACAGAAAAGTTAAATGGTTTAAAGGTGTTGTATATAGATAATGATGAGTCGGTATTGAAAGGCATGCAAACCTTGTTAGAAGGCTGGGGCTGCGTTATGACCTCGGTAACGACGTACAAACAAGGATTAATATCTCTGAAAAAAGAAGATTATCAAATTATTTTAGCGGACTACCGGCTTGATTTTGAGGAGACGGGTTTAGATTTTTTAAACTTGGCCTCAAAAATGAGTAAGCAATCACCGATACAAGGAGTATTGATAACCGCGGAACAAGATAAAAACATCGAAGAGCAAACTCTTGAGTCCGGTTATAATTATTTGGCTAAGCCTGTGCAACCGGTTAGTTTGAAATCGATAATGGTGTCTCTGCTGAATAAAATCGACCAAGCTGAAAATATAGAAAATTAAGTCGTTTTAGTTTAGTGATTGTTCTTCCAACTGGTTTTCTTTTATAAATAGAACAGCTTGAGTTCTGTTGTTAATACCCAGCTTTCGAAAAATATTTGTAATGTGTGCTTTCACTGTCGCTTCAGAAATGTCGAGGTCGTAGGCTATTTGTTTATTTAGTTTACCTTTTCCGATTTCTATTAAAATATTTAACTGTGAAGGTGTGAGCGCGTTAACCTGATCGGCTGCCATAGAGTCTTGTAGTTGCGTTTCTTCATTTTGCAGATTGATCCAATCTGGTCGATAAGTCTCACCGGCTAAGATTTTTTGTATCGCAGATTTGATTTCAGGTGGATCCGAAGACTTAACGATATAACCTGACGCATTATAATCCAAACAGGTACGCACTATGCTGGGCTCCTCGTAGGCAGACACTACAACAAATGGAATATGGGAATACATTTTCTTAAGCAATGCCAAATCGGTAAGTCCGTTTGAATCAGGCATATTGAGGTCCAAGAATACTAGATCAAACTTATCGTTCGATAAAAGTTCTTTGGTCTCGTGGTAGTTAGTTGCCTCCTGAATTACACCAGTGGAAATGACGGAATTAAGAATGTATCGTAAAGCCTCACGAAAGAGAGGATGATCGTCCGCAACAAGAATAGAATTAATCATCGAGTAATATAATCATTCAGTGACAATACTGGCAACTAAAACTGGTCATATACACCTAAGACTTTTGTCGTATACACCTAATGTTATTATATTAGTAAAATGAGTGATAGGATTTTGCTTAACCATAACAATTGTGCAGAGTAGTTTTTTTAAATAGCCTTTGGTCAAATGACTCATAATTGCGATCTTTTCTAAGATTTTAAACTCTAAATTCTAAACTCTAAACTGCCAAGTCTGCGTTTTTAATTATAAGCGTATAATGTTGTTCAGATTATTAATTTAACAAGGTTTTCTAATGTCTCAAAGTTCTATCTACCCTGTATTTGAATCAATCAAAAGAAATACCCACCTCAATAAAAAACAATATGAGGAAATGTATAAACAATCGATAGAGGCGCCAGATGATTTTTGGGCCGATCAGGCTGAGGTAAATCTCGATTGGTTTGAGAAATGGCACAGCGTCTCTAGTCAAGATTTTCATAAGGGTGAAATTAAGTGGTTTGAAGGCGCTAAATTAAATGTTTCCTATAATTGTATTGACCGTCATTTAGAAAAGCGAGCTGATCAAGTAGCGATTATTTGGGAAGGTGATAATCCCAGTGAGAGCGAAAATATCACTTACCAGCAACTTTATGATCGGGTATGTCAGTTAGCCAACGCGATGAAAGAGCTGGGAGTTGGTAAAGGTGATCGAGTCTGCATTTACATGCCAATGATTCCTGAAGCGGTGTATTCAATGCTTGCTTGTACACGAATTGGTGCAATACATTCGGTAGTATTTGGTGGTTTTTCGCCTGAAGCCCTACGTGGGCGAATTAATGATTCGGAATGCAGGTTGCTTATTACCGCCGATGAGGGCATGCGTGGTGCTAAACCCATTCCGCTCAAAGCAAACGTTGACGAAGCCTGCTTAGAGACGCCTTCAATTGAAAATATTATAGTATGCAAGGCAACGGGAGGTGACGTCTCATGGAGCGGTGGGCGCGATGTCTGGTATTCGGATATTGTTGATCGGCAACTAACGCATTGTGAACCCGAGTCTATGGATGCAGAAGACCCCTTGTTTATTTTGTATACCTCTGGTTCAACGGGAACACCCAAAGGTGTTATGCACACTACCGGTGGCTATTTGTTGTATGCCACCATGACGTTTAAGTATGTGTTTGACTATCAAGAGGGTGATGTCTATTGGTGTACGGCCGATGTTGGCTGGATAACAGGGCATTCATATCTAACCTATGGTCCGTTATCAAATGGTGCGACTACCGTCGTTTTTGAAGGTGTACCAACCTATCCTGATGCCAGCCGATTCTGGCAAGTGGTTGATAAACACCAAGTTAATATTTTTTACACAGCTCCGACAGCCTTAAGAGCGCTGATGGGCGCTGGTGATAAATATCTTGAAACTACTTCCCGCAGTAGTTTGCGAATTCTTGGCACCGTTGGTGAGCCGATTAACCCCGAAGCTTGGGATTGGTATTTTCATAAGGTGGGGCTGGAAAATTGCCCGATTGTTGATACCTGGTGGCAAACAGAAACGGGCGGCATCATGATTGTGCCTCTACCAGGCGCGGTTGATGCTAAACCGGGTTCCGCTACCTTGCCTTTTTTCGGCGTCGAGCCGGTGTTGCTAGATGATGAAGGAAAATTACTTGAAGGAGCTGTTTCGGGAAACCTTGCTATACCTCGCTCATGGCCTGGCCAGATGCGCGGTGTTTACAATAATCCTGAACGATTTCATAGTGCGTATTTTGCTATGTATCCCGGGTACTATTTTACGGGCGACGGCTGTCGTCGCGATGAAGATGGCTATTACTGGATTACTGGCCGCGTAGATGATGTTATCAACGTATCGGGCCATAGAATGGGTACCGCCGAAGTTGAAAGTGCGCTTGTTTTGCATGAAGCCGTGGCTGAGTCGGCGGTTGTGGGTTATCCGCACGATATCAAAGGGCAGGGTATTTATG
>CAZJWW010000010.1:0-34073 GCA_964549895.1 uncultured Gammaproteobacteria bacterium | reverse complement strand
CCTGGCCAAAAAAAACCACCAAAGTTTTCACTTGGTGGTTTTTATTCTAACGCTTGCAATACACTGAAGGGTATTAAACTTGGGTGTTAGCCCGTCGTTATTAACTATTGTTATTAACGTAGTCTATTGCTTGCTGGACAGTCGTAATATTTTCGGCTTCTTCATCTGGAATTTCTGTTTCGAACTCTTCTTCCAAAGCCATTACTAGTTCTACCGTATCTAGCGAATCGGCGCCAAGGTCATCAACAAATGACGCACTATTAACTACTTGGTCTTCATTAACGCCTAACTGCTCAATGACGATTTTTTTTACGCGTTCTTCAATACTGCTCATGGGTCGATTCCTCATTTATGGAGCTTAAAAACAGCCATTCAATTTAGATAATTTCAGGCTATGTATGGGACAATTATAACACTGTTGGAAGTATCAAATTGGCACTTGTTTATTTGCGCCGCATTATATAAAAAAGCGAACTAATTGCAAAATAATTACTCGACAATGGAGATATAACCCAAGATTATAAACACTTAAGCCGCGTATTACGAGGTATAAAATACCAAGCTTACTAGGTCATGTACATTCCACCATTGACGTGCAAAGTAGTCCCAGTGATATAAGCGCTTTCGTCAGATGCCAAGAACACTACGCTGGCAGCAATATCTTCGGGCTCACCTAGGCGCGCCGCGGGAATACTCGCAGTCAATTTAGTGACCTGATCTTCTGCTAAGGCTTTAGTCATATCGGTATTGATAAATCCGGGTGCGACGGCATTTACCGTGACACCGCGGGAACCGATTTCTTGAGCTAGAGATTTGGTAAATCCAATGACACCGGCCTTGGCGGCTGCATAATTAGCTTGCCCAGCATTGCCCGAAACTCCCACTACCGATGTGATATTGATAATTCGCCCATTGCGCGCTTTCATCATGCCCCGCATAACCGCTTTGGAAAGTCGAAAAACCGATTTTAAATTGGTCGACATAATGTCGTCCCATTCTTCTTCCTTCATGCGCATCATCAAATTGTCACGCGTGATGCCAGCGTTATTTACCAACACCGTAATGGCGCCGTATTTTTCGGTAATCGCCTTGATAACAGACTCATTGGATTCAGTATCGGTAACATTTAGCACCATGCCTTCACCAGAAATATTTGACTTAGTTAAATCCGCACTAATACTGTGCGCCCCTGCCTCAGTAGTGGCAGTGCCGATAACGACGGCGCCTTGCATACCCAATTGGTTAGCAATAGCTTGACCGATTCCTCGCGTGGCGCCGGTCACTAAACAAACTTTATCTTTAAGATCAAACATTCTAAATTTTCCCATAAGTTGGGTTTTTATTGGATTATAGAGTTAGGTTAGGATGCAAGCGTAGCTATGGCGTCTGGCTTATCAATTGACGACACTTCCACGCCTTTTACGATACGTTTAACCATGCCACTTAGCACCTTGCCAGGGCCGCTTTCAACAAAGCGCGTAACACCGTTGTTGTGCATGGCTTGTACCGATTCGACCCAACGTACTGGGGAATCAAGTTGCGTTACTAAATTTTCTTTTATTTGTTCGACGTTAGTTGCAACTTCGACGTTGCAATTATGCAATACCGGCACGTTAGGCATGCTAAATTCAATACCCGCGATTCGTTCTGATAAACGCTCCGAAGCAGCCGTCATTAGACTGCTATGCGCGGGAATCGAAACGGGTAATGGTAAGGCTCGTTTAGCGCCGGCTTCTTTCATAGTGACGGTGGCGCGCGCAATAGCATCGGCACTCCCCGCAATCACAACTTGACCCGGCGCATTAAAATTAACGGCCTGTAGAACATCACCATCGGCCGTTTGCCTACAAACTTCACGAACTTTTTCGTCATCCAAACCAATGATAGCGGCCATAGCACCCTGCCCCTCTGGTACCGCATCTTGCATATAACGTCCACGGTCGCGCACTAAGGTAACACCATCATCGAACGACAACGCCCCAGCACAAACCAACGCCGTGTACTCACCCAAACTGTGCCCGGCCATCATGTGTGGTTGTGAACCACCTAATGATTGCCAAACCCGCCAAACGGCAACGCCCGCCGTCAATAGAGCCGGCTGAGTGTTTTCGGTTTTGGATAAGTCTTCAATTGGACCTTGCTGAGTCAGTGCCCACAAATCAGCACCAAGCGCGTCCGATGCCTCTCCATAAATGTCTTTAACCAGTGGGTGCTGTTCGGCCATCTCGCTCATCATGCCAACGGCCTGCGAGCCTTGGCCTGGAAAAATCATCGATAAAGACATAATATTTTACTTTATATTTATTTTATAAATTATTGATATTAAAAGGTAATAATGTTTGATACTTCTGCGCTAATGTGTTCAATCACGTCCGTTTCGGCCTGCTGGGTCGCTTCACGAATAGCGTGTAAAAAACCTAATTCATCAGCAGCTCCATGACTTTTTACTACAATACCGGTTAAACCAATCAGCGTAGCGCCATTATGTAAGCGCGGGTCAAGGCGCTTACTCATGCGCTTAAATATAGGTTTGCACAGCCAAGCAATGGCTTTACTTAGTATGTTCAAGGTGAATTCTTCTTTCATCACACTTAATACCATGGAAGCAGTACCCTCACTGGCCTTAAGCGCTACATTTCCTTCAAAACCGTCGCACACAATAACGTCTACTCGACTGGTAAAAATTTCATCCGCCTCAATGTAGCCGACATAGTTTAATCCGCTGTCTGCCAAAAGAACCGACGCCTTTTTGACCTTTTCGCTGCCTTTAATTTCTTCCGCACCCACATTGAGCAATGCAACCCTAGGTTCTGGCTTCTTATCCAAATACTGGGTAAGGACTGAACCCATGGTTGCGAATTGCACAAGCATCTCAGGGCTGGAATCCACATTGGCGCCTAGGTCCAGCATATGAGTGGTGGTACTTGTGTCCTGATTGGGCATAGTAGAAATAATAGCCGGACGGTTAATGCCTTTTATCGTTTTCAATACAAACCGAGCCGTTGCCATTAGAGCACCAGTATTGCCTGCGCTTACCGCAGCATCAGCGGTGCCTTCTTTGACTAGGTTGATGGCAACGCGCATTGATGAATCCTTTTTCTTTTTCAACGCCAATGCTGGCGCTTCATCCATTTCTACTTCTTGCGAGGCTGCGTGAATACGTATCAAGCCATTGTTTAAATAATGGCTGCCTTGGTGTTTTTTAACTAATGATTCAATCGGACTTGCTTTACCAACCAGAATAAACTTGTGTTTAGTACGAGAAGACGCCGCATCAAGATAAGCAATGACAGCAGGCACGGTTACGGCCGGGCCAATATCGCCGCCCATTGCGTCAATCGCAATTGTCTTTATAGAAGAACCACCGCTGGGGTGATCTTTTGGGTTCAGATTTGGTCTTATAGACATTGCGCAATTGTTTGAAAACTTTGGATAAGTAATCTCATCTTGATCAAGCGAAGTAATTAAGGGTAATTATTGATCCGGATGAGCAGAAAAATTGACCCATTAAAAACGACCTATTTGACAATTATATGTATTTGAAGCAAAAAAGGCCTCTTAATTGAGGCCTTTTGATAATTTTATAGAAATTAAGCTAGCTAACCGTTTTTACATTAACCACTTTCTTGCCTCGATAATAACCGGTAGCTGTTACTTGATGGCGACGGTGCATTTCGCCGGTCATTGAATCAGTAGACAAGGTGGGCTCTGACATAGCGTCGTGTGAGCGGCGCATACCGCGTCGTGAAGTTGATTTTTTACTTTTTTGTACCGCCATGATGTTACCTCTATAACCTGTATCTAATCGCTTATTTTATTACCCAGCGAAGGCGTTTTTCTAATCGTTTCAACCCAAAAGATGCCCATAAATAAGCCCCTTAGGTCGGATATTGCAAATTTGGGCGAATCATATAGAGAGCCGTCTGTTGTGTCAAAGTAATATCGTGGTTTTTTAAAGGTTTTTAGCTATATCAGCCCTCGATAGCGGTCACCTCTACCTGCTCCTTAAGGTGCGCAAAAAGCTCTAAAAATACAGCCTCGATTTGCTCATAATTGGTCTCCACTTCTGAAATACCTCCGACCATTTTGTTCTCGAAACGAATTCGTCTACTCACTTGATCGATCGAAATGGCAATACCGTCTAATGTTGCATAGGAATTCAACCAATTGTGTTTATGCATATTGGTCACCACCATCTGCATTCGCTCGGGCATCCAATGTCGAGTTTCAAGCAGACCTGTATAACAATCATCGACAAAAAGTTTAAATTCAAAGTCTGCAAAACGTTCCCAATGCTTGATTAAAAAATAATCAAACACGATGTCGGTTATAACGCCAGAAAATCGTCGCCGTTGCGGAGAGAACAAAGTTCTTAAGCGTTTAACTCCCACGAATTGATCAGTGGTTTTATCCACAAAACGATGATTTTGAATACCTAAGAGTATCTCTTCAGGCAATTTAGTTTGATCAAATTGATCACGTTTAAAATCACCCATCAGATTACCAGCCAAGGACAGCGGCGTTCGTTTGGAGAAAAATAAATGGCTCAGGTAGTTCATAATCGTTAGTATAAAGCGCTATGAAAACGACTCAAAACATTTTGTTCGCCGCGATATTCTTACTGATCGTATTAGTTAGCGGATGCAGCTCTGATCCCGATTTAAGTCCTGAGCAACAAGTTAGAGACACATTGGCAGCAATCGAAACGGGGGTGGAAGCGCGATCGTTATCCGCCATCATGGAGCACGTGAGTGAAAATTATCAAGATCACCGCGGCCAAACTAAAAAAGACGTCACTCGATTAATGCAATTGCAGATTATTCGTAACCAAAATATCAATATCTTTACCCGTATAAAGTCGATTGAAATTAACAACGGCGTCGCTAGCGTGGAACTATCCAGCGCCATGGCCTCAAGGGCGGTTGATTTAAGCATAGAATCAAATCGACTCAAGGCCGATACCGCTAAATTCTCTTTAGTGCTAACAAAAGAAGGAAATCACTGGCGAGTGCAAAGCAGCAGCTGGCAACGAGGTTGGTAGTTAGAGATTGGTAGTTAAATCTTGTCTGTTAGTGCAAAAACTTATGCCGAGGCTTCCTTTTTTTATCAATTCTAAAGTTTTATCAATTCTAAATTAGCATTACCCCTCGGCAGTTGCTCCTGCACTGCTCTAATAAGTTGATACCCCAAGGGCAGCTACTCCTCACGATAACTCCGCTAAATTTAGGGTTAATATTGGCCACTCATTTTTTACGCGGCTGACTAAATCACCGGTTGCAAAACAGAATATTATCTTAATTCTTTGCGCAGTATTTTACCCACTGTGCTTTTTGGTAGGTCTTTCATAAATTCGATTTGTTTTGGTCTTTTGTAGCCGGTTAAGTGTTCTTTGCAATGAGTTCTAACGTCATCTTCAGTCAGGCTTGGCGAGTTTGGCACCACAAACAACTTAACAACCTCACCTGCTTCTCGGTCTTCAATACCTATAGCGGCAGACTCTGATATACCCGCGTGCTGATTGACTACGTCTTCAATTTCATTTGGGAACACGTTGAAACCAGATACTAATATCATGTCTTTTTTGCGGTCTAGAATCCTTAAATAACCTTTTTCATCGATGCTGGCATAGTCCCCCGTGCGCAAATACCCATCATCGGTCATGACTTCTTTTGTAGCTTCAGGATTATTCCAATAGCCGCGCATGACTTGTGGTCCTTTTACACAAAGTTCGCCAGATTCATTAACCCCGACCTCTTTATCGCTGTCGTCAAGCAGTTTAATGTGCGTTGATGGCATGGGTAAACCAATCGTGCCGGTAAACTCGTTTAGGGTCAGTGGTACAGATGAAACACCAGGCGCGCATTCAGACAAACCATAGGCTTCGGAAATGCAACATCCAGTCCGTTCTTGCCATTCGCTAGCAACATCACTGGTAACCGCCATGCCACCGGCAAACGTGAATTTAAGATTGGAAAAATCAATGGCATCAAATCCTGGCGTGTCCATTAATTTTCTTAACAAAGTTGTGACCGCCACAATGCCAGTAAACTCATTTTTTTGTAGCAACTTAACAAAGGCACCGAAATCACGCGGATTGGTGACCAACATGTTTTGCACACCTAGGGTCATCATAGACATTAGATTTACTGACATGCAAAAAATATGGTACATCGGTAACGGCGCGACAATACACTGAGGCTTACTTTCGTCAAGTACCGGCTCAATCCAAGATTTCGACATTAGAACATTACAAACCATGTTTGCATGAGTAATTTCCACTCCTTTGGGCACACCAGTCGTACCACCGGTATATTGCAAGAATAGTAAATCTGAATGCTCTAACTTGGCTTCGCTCAAAGCGCTCGTGTCGCTTGAATACTTATTTAGGACGGTTCGAAATTCTATCGAACTTTCAATGTTATAGGCAGGAACTGCTTTTTTAACGTACTTGATCATGGTATTTAAAACCAATGATTTAAGCGGTGGTAAGCAATCGCCAATTTTAGTGACGATGACGTTTTTAACTGAGACCGCTTCCAGTGCTTTTTCAACCTCAATAGCGAAATTTTCAAGCACGACAACCGTGTCTGCTCCGGAATCTTTGAACTGCAATATAAGCTCTCGCTGGGTGTACATGGGGTCTATGTTCACAATCACCAACCCGAGTCGTATTGCAGCAAATACCACCACCGGATATTGGATAATATTGGGCAACATAATACCGATGCGATCACCCTTTTTTAATCCCAAGTCTTGCTGCAAATACAGAGCAAACTGCCGTGTCATTTTTTCTATCTGACCGAATGTGACAGTATGACCAAAATTTGAATAGGCAGGTTTGTTGGCATACTTTGAACAAGATTCATTCAACACTTCCAGTATTGAACTAAATTGTGTCATGTCTACGTCGTGCGGGACTCCCGACGGGTAGGAATCTAACCAAATTCGATCCATCTCACTGCTCCATAGGATTAGAGATTCAATTGTTATTTAAACTAACAGGCAGATTGTCCAGTTGTCAAGCAAGGGCTTCTATAACATAATGCGACCAATTCGAAATCGGCTATTTAGCCCCAGATTTACGTTCTGGTAAGCCGTTCTAAATCAAGAGCTGTTAAACAGCTATCAATTGCTAACGAGAATTTTATGACTGATCCTAGTTCCGCTGATCAGCCGGTAATTACAGTCTGTGCGTTTTATAAATTTGTCACGCTCGACGATTATCAGGCGTTACGTACACCCACTAAAAATCAGTTAGATCAGGCCGCTCTCCGCGGGACGGTATTACTCGCTCGGGAAGGTATTAATGGCACCGTCGCAGGGCCCGACATTGCAATTAATGGTTTTCTAAATTGGTTGCAAAATGATACCCGCTTCAAAGATTTAGACTACAAGCTCTCGAATCATCATGAACAGCCATTTCACCGCACTAAGGTCAAACTTAAAAAGGAGATTGTGACCATGGGGGTCGAAGACATAGACCCCAATAAATTGGTAGGAACCTATGTGCAAGCGGAAGATTGGAATGAATTGATCAGCGACCCTCAAACCTTAGTTATTGACACTCGCAATCAATATGAAGTGGGTATTGGGAGCTTTACAAACGCCATCAATCCCCATACCGAAACATTTCGAGAGTTTCCGGAATACGTGGAGCAAAACCTAGATCCGAAAAAACATAAAAAGATTGCCATGTTTTGTACCGGCGGCATTCGTTGCGAGAAGGCGTCGGCTTATATGAAACAACAAGGTTTTGCCGACGTGTTTCATTTAAAAGGCGGCATTCTTAAATACTTAGAAAATGTCGCGCCAGAAGAGTCGCAATGGCAAGGTGATTGTTTTGTATTCGATGACCGTGTCGCCGTCAATCATAAATTGGAGAAAGGTCAATATGACCAGTGTCACGCTTGTCGATATCCGATAACCCAGAGCGATAAAAGATCGAAACATTTTATTCCTGGTGTCAGTTGCCCACGTTGTTATAACTTATTGAGCGAAGAGCAGAAAAGCCGGTTTAAAGAACGAGAGAAACAAGTGCAACTCGCTAAACAACGAGGAGAAACACATATAGGGTCCCAAAGTCGAGAAGTCGCCGCAAAAAACCTCAAGAAAAAACAAACCGAGAAAGCGGCTCAACGTAAAGCAACGAAAAAATAAAAACGGTCCTCTCTTTTTGTGGATTTGCGGTCTTAGCTTAATTTAATCTCTAGCTAGTCTCTGACTCAAAAATTCCTTAGCAGCTGGCCACTCACTACTTAGCATAGAATAACAATAGGTATCGCGAATACTCCCATCAGCTAAAATCATATCGGCACGCAGAATACCATCGTGTTTAGCTCCAAGGCGCTCTATCGCAGCCTGTGAGCGCACATTATCGTGGTGTGTATGCCACATCACTGCAACGCAATCTAAAAGCTCAAATGCATGCGTGAGCAATAGATACTTGCATTCCGTGTTAATAGCGGTGCGTTGTGCAGATAAGCTCAGCCAAGTATGGCCAATGGATAAGCTTCTATTTTGTGGACTAATTCGATAGTAGCGGGTACTGCCAACAAGTTTACCGTCACTCAACCGCCTGACGGCGAAGGGTAATTCTAGTCCCTTGGTGCGGTTCTCTAACGCCAGTGAAAGGTAGCCAGAAAACTGTTCTGGCGTCGGTACCGAGGTAAAATGCAAATTCCACAGTTCACCGTCGGCGGCGGCTTCAATAAGCTCAGATTCGTGCTCTGCTTGTAGCGATTCTAAGGCTGCATAGTGGCCCTTCAGGCTCAATTTTTTGGTTAAATTCTCATACATCAACGTTTGTGTCTTTAGGCATTCGTCATATCACCATAGGGGTTTTCAAATTTTAGATTTACGCTGTTTTTGAATTCGCCAATGGTGAGTGTTGAATCGGTCACTTCAATATTTTCTTCATTGATAATATCTTGACCAAAATTGTAGATAACATTTAGCTCCCCTTGTAACGCTTGTTGATCGTAAGCATTGGCCGTTAACCGTACTTGTTCACGTTTCTTCGTGTAGAGCAAATAAGCTTCGTCGCCATAGCGTTTTTCAAGCATAGCTTGCGCTACATTTGCGGATAAAACGGTTGCCGTAGCATTATTACCGCCGAAACCTTTTGAATTTAGAAAAGCCACATCCATTTCGGCCTCTTTGTCTTGCAATAAAATATCGAGATTCTCATCCACCACATCGTCTGCGATTGCGTGCGTGGTTTTGATACCCGGAATCAAATCGTCTGCAAAAGTACCGAGAGAACTGATAAGTTGATCGCCACTCGCTGGGCCGAGAGGATGGCCAACAAACGCTTTTACGGCCGTCACTGGCCAATCTTTAATACCAAAAGCAGCGGCAACTTTATTAAAAATGATTGATTCGGTTACTCTGTTTTGCGGTGTGCTCGAACCATGCGATTGAATAAAACTTCGCTCTCGAATGGCCTTATCACCAACGATCGCGCGCGCTTTACCCACCGCCTTAGCTAAAGTTACATAATTACCCGCACCCGGTGATGAAATTGATTTTTTATAGCCATCGGCATTAATAAACACGTCAGGAATAGCACCATGAATATCAGCGCCTAGTTCTAACGCCAGCGCATCATCCATTAAAACAATAAACTGAGATGATTCTCCCATGGTAAAACCGCAATTCTCCCCGAATGGGCGCGACGCGCGTCGGTAATCGGGCTTTTCAACGCCATCTAACTTGGCCAAGCGTTCATCAGTGGCCATAGCACCCATCGCCGAAAAACCCTCAATCACTTCAGGATTGACCGGCGCTTCACTGCAGCCACAAACCACGACGCGATGACGCCCAGAGACTATTTCTTCTACAGCAACACGCAAATTATAAAGAAAGGATGCACAGGCTCCCGCCACCGCGCCAGTGGTACCAACACTGCCGCAAACATAAGCATTAACGAAGTCAGCCGGCATGGAATTCAATCCTAAGGCCATTTGCTTTGAGGACGGCCGGTCGGCGTGCAATCGCGCTTGGATGTAACCCGCAATACCGTGTTCATCAACTTGACCTAGACCACTAACAGCAAATACCGCAACATCATCAGGACGCACATGCTCCATTATTTTCCGCCAAGGAATACCGACTGAATTAAGCGCGTCTGAGGCGCCTAATATGGTCATTTGCAACCCACGTGGATGAAATCGGGAATTGTAATACTCGCCGGGCACAAAACCTGTCGGCAAACTTCCTGCGGATTGTAAGTCCATTTTACGAAAGGATTTCATCGTAAACGACGTTTTACCTGAGATCGTCACGTTAACCGAATTATCGTCTGCGGATTCTATCGACCAGTTTTCGGGCACTGGACTTGGCAAATCGCGGCGGCGCATTGTAAAGCTAGAATTAGCATCATCGCCCTGCTCCAATTCGCGCACCGCGGCCACATTATCCGCATCAAATAATGATTCGTGAATGCGACGTATCAGCGTGTTTTGTTCAATCGTTGTTTGATATTTGTCAGCGACTTGTTCGGCACTTAAAACATCACCCTCTTTATTGACGTAATGACCTTCTTGGAATTCTACAAGTTTCATAATGGCAGCTAAACTTAATAAAGTGCTAACTCGTTTCTCTGTATTTAAACTTTCTAATACGGTGCGTCGAAAGCCATGATGAAAAGAGCTTCTGCCGGCAGCGTTGTAGCCCCCAAAGCCCACTATTACGGGTAGATTAGTCATAATACAGTTCGCCGATTCCGAGTTTCATTCTAAGGTTAAGAAGTACTAAATAGGGTTTATACGGCAATTATATGTCCATTTACCCGTAATTTTTGTGTTAAATTGGCCGTATTTTATGATTATTAAGCCTTAAGTTACTTAAAACACCCTAAATCACCATGAAAATAGCCTTTGTTATTACGCCGAACATGTTGGCTACCAGCCTAAGCAATGCTTATGAATTATTTTTTGCCGCTAATCAAGCCGCTAGACGCGCTGGCGTTGACAGTAATACCAGAACCGCTGAATTGGTAAAGGTGGGTTTAAATGACGAACGCCTAGAGTTACCGTCAGGGCTCTCCTTGCAGCCAGACAGTGATCTCTGCCAAGAGATTTTCGATATGGTTTACTTACCAGCCATGTGGCGCAATCCGAGGCCGATAGTTCGCAGCAATCCCGCTTTAGTTGATTGGGTTCGTTGGCAATATGAACACGGCGCGATTATAAACTCCACTGGTACTGGTGTATGTTTTGTAGCCGAAACGGGGTTACTAAATAATAAACCAGCAACTACTCACTGGTACTATTTTGAGCAGTTTGCAAAAGACTATCCATTGGTCGAACTTAAACGACAGCATTTTATAACCACGGCCGGTAAACTTTATTGTGCAGGAAGTATCAACGCTTTGACCGATTTAACGTTGCATCATGTGCACCGTTTCTATGGTAAAGACGTAGCCGATCATCTATCTCAACATTTTTCACACGAAGTACGACAACCTTTTGATCGATTAAGTTTTAATCAAGAAGAAAACTCAAACCACCCCGATGAAATTATTTTACAAGCACAATTGTGGATGCAAAATCATTTGAATAAAGCTGCTATATCCATTAGTAAAATAGCCTCTTTGTTCGGCATGAGCCAACGTAATTTCACGCGTCGTTTTCGCAATGCCACGAATATGACACCACTGCAGTACCTTCAAAATCAGCGCTTATTAGAAGCCAAAGAATTGCTGCAAAATAGTAATCTGAGCATCAGTGAAATTGCCTATCGCGTTGGTTATCTCGACGTTAGTTATTTCACTAAATTGTTCAAACGGTTTGTATCAATCACACCTAAGCAATATCGTACAACGGTGCGAGCTAAACTGTTTAGTAGTTCCGATTGAATAATGATTATTTAATGAATAGAAACAGAAACAAGCACTATAATAGACAGGGTGTGTGAATAGGTGTCATGGGTGAATAGATATTGCCTGTGGCAATAAAAATTGCACTAGATATTAACTTTGTCTAACTCCGCAACATTTAATTGAATTGAGAATTTGAAATGAAACATCTATTACCCCTTCTTGCAATTACGTATTTTAGTCTTGTTTGCCAGTCTGGCTTTGCGCAGGAGAAAGCCGAGCAACAGAATCAAAATATCGACTCCAATGCCGCTGAGAAAGGCTTAGAAATAGCTATGAAAGTTAAAGCACGTGATATTGGCTGGGGCGATTCTGAAGCTGACTTAACCATGACTTTACGTACCAAGAGCGGCCAAGAAATAGTTCGTCAGATGCGCAGCAAACAGCTCGAAGTAGAAAATGATGGTGACAAAGGCTTGACTATTTTTGACACGCCTTTGGACGTAAAAGGGACAGTATTTTTATCATTTTCTCATACTGTTGAGGCTGATGATCAATGGCTATTCTTGCCTGCTCTGAAACGTGTTAAGCGCATTGCGTCACGTAATAAGTCTGGGCCATTTTTAGGCAGTGAATTTGCCTTTGAAGACCTCTCTTCTTTTGAAGTAGAAAAATTTACCTATGAATATCTGCGCGATGAAGAGTTAAATGGGGTAGACATGCACGTAGTAGAAATGCGCCCTGTAGACAAGTATTCAGGCTATACACGCTCTCACGTTTGGATAGATAAAGAGCACTATCGTTTCTTCAAAGTTGATTTCTATGACCGTCGCAATACGCTCTTAAAGACTTTAACCATAGGGAGTTATTCTCTGTATCTGGATAAATATTGGCGACCCGATGAGCAATTTATGGTCAACCATAAATCAGGAAAGAGTACTGATCTTGCGTTTACCAGTTTTCGATTTGACGTGGGATTGACTGATGGAGACTTTAACGAAAAACGCCTTGAGCGCATCCGCTAAATTGGATCGTTAACCTTCTGCTGCATGAGCGTTGTTGAATTCTAAAACGATTTAGCAGAATGTCTTTTTTTAATCAGCTGAGCCATGGTATTGCTGCTAGTGCTCTAAACACGGTGAACGGACCCGCGGTCACGTTTTTAAAAACAATGCTCTGTACCAAAAGAGCCTGGTCTATATCGATCATTTTATTTGCAAACTCCTGTTTAGGCGCTGTTGATTTTGATGGCAGTGTCGAATTAGAGCACCGCTACTTTTTTGAGCCAGACCCACAAAATTTAAGCCGTGGCCAGACATCAGTTAGGCTTGAATTTGAGGCTTTTACTGACTGGAATAATGGCGATGATCAACTACTTTTTGAACCCTTAATAAGGATTGACAGCGAAGATGACGAACGCACTCATGCTGACATTCGGCAACTTATTTGGACACATTTAGGTGAAAATTATGAATTCGCTGCCGGTATAGGCCGCGTATTTTGGGGTGTGGTTGAATCACAACAGCTGGTCGATATCATTAATCAGACCGACGGTGTAGAAAACATTGACGGTGAGGACAAACTTGGTCAGCCGTTATTTCGTTATTCGTATTTTTCTGATTACGGAACCTTTGATGCCTTTGTCCTGCCCTACTTTAGAACTCGCACTTTTAGCGGCGCTGAGGGTCGATTAAATGGTGGTCTAATTGTGGATAATGATAATGAAATATATCAGGCACGTAATGGTCAAAGTAATGTCGATTTCGCCCTTCGCTATAGCAATACCTTTGGAGATTGGGATTTAGGACTTTCGTGGTTTAATGGCACTTCTCGCGAAGCCGATTTGCTGAGTCAGCTAGATTTTACTACTGGAGAAACAACGCCTTTTTATGCGCAGATTGATCAGTTTGGCGCCGATGTGCAACTCACTACCGGTTCTTGGCTAATTAAATTAGAGGCAATTCAGCGTAATCATCGTAACAATGTTTTAGAAGACTTCACGTCTGCAACCACTGGTTTTGAATATACATTCGTTGGTATTTTTGGTTCGATTTACGATCTAGGTGTGCTGAGTGAATATTCTTGGGATGATCGAGGCGAATCAGCCACCACTATTTTTCAAAATGACCTATTTGTTGGTGCCCGTTTGGCGCTTAACGATTTGTCGGACACTTCTATATTGTTTGGTATTGTTAGTGATTTGGACAATAGCGATAGCCGAACGATATTTGTTGAAGCCGCCACCCGAGTGGGCAGCAAAATAACCGCTAATATTGAATTACGACTCTTTGAATCTGATACGCCAACTGACCCGGTATTTTTATTCAGTGAACAGAGCTTTGTGCAAATCGGTTTGGAGTATTTTTTCTAAGGCCAGTGCTTATAGATGCCAGTGCTAATAGATATAGCCTGCAGCAACATAAGCCTACAACATGATGCCTTTTTATTTAGGTCTTATCTCGTTTATTTAGGTCTTATCTCGGCGATCTTTTGTAAGGAATAACCATCATTGTCGAGCAAATCACTGCGTGCTCCAGCACTCGTCAATAGCGCTGCTAAATCACTTCGATTACTCCAAACCGCATAAAAAATAGCTGACCAGCCAGAATGATCTTGTGTGTCCAGATTCGCCCCTTTATCAAGCAAATAGGCCGTTACCTGAGCATGGCCATTGTGTACCGATGCCATCAGCGGTGTCTTGTCTAAATCGGAACGAACATTCAGATTAGCTCCCGCATCAACTAGCAACTTCACCGAGGGCAAGTCACCCTGAATGGCTGAATAATACAAAGCAGTATGCCCATAGTCATCGACAAACTCGGTTGCCACGCCGCGTTCTAAGAACCAAGCAACCATGGCTGGCTGCTCCGCTAACGCACTAAGAACCATAGTACTTTCACCGCTGCTACCACGGCCTATAAATGTTTCGCCGGCGGCTGCCATAGCTTTCGCTTTTTCCACATCACCGCGTCTTATCGTCTCGATAACATCACTGGAAAGAACTCGCTGAGAGGGGCGGATTCTTTTTTGCGGCCCCTGTTTTGGCAGGAGGTTTGGCGAAGTTTGTGTCGCCGTCTGTGACTCTGCGATTATTGCCGAGTTATCGCTGATTGAACTGGCTAATGCATCGACGTTACTTGGCTCATTGACACTTGAGTTGTTTTCACCTTCGGAACCCGCGGCATTAGACGCTTTAACTCTACGTAAATTATCTTCGAACGACCTTTCCTTTTCCTGAAGTTCAGCCAAGTAATTATTTAAATCGTCGGTGGTAGCAATAGATTCGTCTCGCTCAGCAACATCTCTTGCCTGTGGTGTGAAAACCATTTCGTTACTAGTATCAACAGAAGTATCACTTGAGATAGGAAAATAAAATAATACCGCGGCCGCGCATAAACATAAGCCTGCGATGGCGGCCAATGGCATCCAGAGATTGCCACTCTGTGCTGCTGAAGCTTCTTCATTTGATACTGAGAACGATTCAATGTAACTGACTGATCGCTCCTCTATAACAGCATTCTTTGGGTTTATGTCACTCGGATAATAGCAATCCACGCCAACCGATGTTAACCGAATAAACTTATGAACGGGATCGTTCGTGGCAGAAGTCAGAATAAAACGCCAGTTGAGATTCTCCTGCCTAACATGGCGAATTAACTGAGAAAGCAATTGAACAGATTCGCCATTCATTTTGTGCGCATCATTGATCAGCACTACACCTTCGTTTAGGTCTGACAATCCTTGACGAATTAACCGATATCGCGACACGACAACTTCGCTGTTTTCGGCGCTCGTTTGCCTATCACTAGCGAAAATACTCACCAAGGAATCAATATTAAAGTCCTCAGGGGGCAAACTGTGCAAGCTTACGCCGAGTTCGTCGGCTGCTAGATTAATTTCTTTATTAAGTTTAACAATTGCTTTGTTAGACTTAGGCTGCTCAATAAGAAAAACGCGATCAGAGCCTTTGATTAACTCAATCAGCTGGGGTCCTTTTGGCATTTCTTACCTCTTTAACGAAAAATCAAGCCAGAACTAGGGGAAGCTCTGGCCGACCATCAATTTGCTCCAGGGTTCAATATTGTGAACTCAACACGACGATTCCGAGCCTTGCTCTCACGATTAACGGACCCATCTTCTCGCAACTCTGGATAGCGCAACTGTGTCTCACCTTTCCAAACGGTAGTGATCCTAGTTTTGGCCACTTTTGAAAAAACAAGCTCACCCGAGGCGGTAACGGCGCGATCTTTAGACAGTTTCATATTCACTTCCGCAGGTCCAGTGCTGTCGGTGTGTCCTGACACTTCAATAATACGATTTTTAAGATAATCCTTATTAACTTCTCCGGCGATTTGGGCAATCTTAGAACGAGCTTCTATATTAATCTTAGAAGTGGCGCCGTCAAAATATATTTCCGGTGGAAGGTAAACATTCACGCCTCGATCTGTTTGCTCCGCTTCTAGGCCTAAGTTGGTGAAACTGGCAATTGCTCTTGCGTTAAGTTCATCCAGTGAGGGCGGCTCTGGTACAGGCTCTGGAATCGGTTCTGGTGCGGGTGCCGGAGCTGGTGCTTCAACTTTTTTAACGAACAATGGTCCGGAGGTTCTGAAATCTTTATTAAATACGTGGTCTTTTGAACACCCAGCGAATAGTAAAACAGCACTGAGAACGACCAATTTAGAAACAGTTTGCAAATTCATAATATGACCTTTTAATTATTATATTTATTTTGATTATTATACTTATTGAGGAGCTGGTTTTATGACCATTTAGCGTAACAATTTTACTCGTTCTTAACGCCCAGCTATATTCAAGTAATATAATCAATTATCTATCTAACACTGTGTTTAAGCAAGGATACTAGGAATAAGAATGAGAATTTTTGTAAATTCAAGTCCTCGTTTGAATCGCCGATCATAATGTAATTGATCACTTGGATAAACGAGCGCGGCAGGCTTATTGCAACTCCATTATTAATTCCGCTAAGCTCTCGAATTCGGCCTTTCGTGGTGAGTTATTTCGCCATACCAAAGCAATTTCTCGCCGCATATTTCTGTTCGTTTTGATATATCGAATTTGCGCGTCGGTATCATGAGTAATATTTGCTCTGGTCGCCATCTCTGGTAGCAATGTCATACCAATATTGTTCGCAACCATCTGAACCAGCGTATTCAAACTGGTCGCTTGATATGGAATACTTAGGTCATTACTGTTCAAATTACAGGCCTTAAGTGATTGGTCACGCAAACAATGACCGTCTTCAAGCAATAATAAATTTTGAGTTTTCAGGTCACTCACGGAAATTGCTTCCTTGTTACTTAAAACGTGTGATTTAGGCAAACATAACACCAACTCATCATCAAACAATCGATGCGTGTGAAAATTTAGCGTGTTATACGGCAAAGCAAATAGTAAAATATCTAAATCACCATTAGCCAACATGTTGAGTAAGTTTGGACTTAAATCTTCGCGTATATAGAGCTTTTGATCAGCGCCTCGTTTGCGCAAGACCTTTAGGAGCCTTGGTAATAAAAATGGTGCGATGGTGGGGATGACGCCAAGGCGTAAATCACTTTGAAAATCGCCGCGCGCTTGAGCGGCATGCTCAACGAAATTATCCAATAACGTTAATATCTGCTGTGCTTCTTCAACCAACTTGAGACCAATGGGAGTGACAAAAACTTTAGAGCCGCGCTCAAAAAGCACCACGCCGAGGTTATTCTCAAGTTCATTAATGCCGGTACTTAGCGCAGATTGCGAAACGTAGCAGGCTTCTGCGGCCCGACCAAAATGCCTATGTTCGGCAAGTGCTCGCAAATATTTAAGTTGTTTAGTGCTCGGGGGATTCAAAAGACAGTTCAACCGTTATCAATAATATGAGTTAAATATTTATTAGGCCCTATATTATCAAATAAATAGATTGATCTAACAAATTCAATTAATGTGATAGATTAAACGCAATAGCCTATATCATCCTGATCTATGATTGAGTAGATGCATGCAAAAACAAACTTTGCATGAAGCAATAATTGAATGAATATAACTAAACACTAGCCTAGGCATTAAAGAATCTGTGAAAGATTAGCAGTAAACCATCACTAAAAGAATGAGCAATAAACTCAATTTTCTCGGTATTGATACCCACTACCCGACGGCAGACGGCGAGGATAAGCGACGCGTACATTTAGATGGCGCGGCTTCGCCTCTGGCCTGCGAGATAGGGTTTGATGCGGCCAATGCACTGCTGCCTCACTATTCAAACACTCACAGCTATGTACATAACTCAGCGCAAATATCGACCCATGCATTGGCTTGGGCGCGCAATCAAATTCTTGCTTCTTTGGGTGCGGACAGTGATATTTACACAGTGGTTTTTACCGGCTCTGGCTGTACCGCAGCGATCAACAGGATCGCGCGTGGCTTAGCCTGCTCAAGGTCCAATAAGAACACAGTACTCGTGTCGTCTATGGAGCATCATGCCAATGACTTGCCGCACCGACAACACAACAATCAAGTTGTCTACCTGCCGTTGGCTGGCGAAGGTCGGGAGATGGGTGCAGTAGATCTAGACGCATTTGCCCAGCTATGCGAAACACACACCGAAACTCTGAATTACGTAGCGGTTTCATCGGTGAGCAATGTCACTGGCATTCGTAACCCGATTAAGAAAATGACTGAAATCGCGCATAAGCACGGTGCCTTAGTATTGGTTGATGCAGCTCAGTCAGTTGCGCATTCCCCGACTGAATTATCAGCCGGGACGGAACTAGAACAAGCTGACTTTTTTGTGTTTTCTGGACATAAAGTTTATACGCCCATGGCGCCTGGAGTTTTAATCGCTAAAAAAGACTTACTGCAATCCATGGCGGGCCAAGATGTGGGGGGCGGTTCTGTCGATACAGTCACCTTCCAGCATTTTGAATTGTCGGCCGAGCTACCCCATAAGGACGAGTCTGGCACCACCAACATAGTTGGAGCCTATTCACTGGCCAAGGTGTTTGCAGCTTTGAGTGACTATGGTTTTGAGGACATTCAAACGCACAGCGAACAGCTATTAAATCAATTGATTGATGGTTTGAACAAGATTGAAGGCATATACATATATGGTGACCCAGCGCTACCACGGCTGGCTGCTCTGGCGTTTAACCATCGCGATATCGATCACGGTTTGCTGGCGGCTATCTTAAACGATTATTATTCTATTGCAGTCCGTAATGAGTGCTTTTGCGCGCATCCCTATGTGAGCAGTTTGTTAAAGACGGAACTATGGGACTTAGATTTGGACAATATAGACGAAGATCGACAAGAGGCTTACATCAATCGCAAGCGAGGTATGGTGAGAGCAAGCATTAGTTTATACAACGACCACAATGATATTCAATCCTTAATTAGTGCCTTAAGTGAAATCACCAATAATCATGAACACTACAAAGACTTATATCAAGCCTCAGACGATGGCTCTTATCACCACAAGGAATTCAAATTGAGTTGGCAAGAGTTCCTATGATTGGCAATATCGATTGGCAATATCCGTTGAGCAATCATTATTAGTTCGCGACTAATTCCAGTGAGGGTTTGGGAACGGCTCTAGACACACCCGATTTTAGAGGCTCTATTGATTCGTCAGGATTCAGCTCTATAGATAACCAATTCTGGCATTCCATGCCCGCATAGTATGGCACCAACGGCCCCTTAATCTGCTCAGGATGGTCGTAAATAATATCATCCGTAATCGGCACAAAAACTTGGCCATCACTTTTATTAGAGCTAACTATTCGACTCGTTACAACTTGATTAGCTCCTACAAATAGTAGGCTGTCTACACTCTGTCTGGTTTCTAAAACGTGATTGTTCATAGGACTTCTCATTAAACTCACCAATTCCATTCCTGAATAGGGTTAAAACTCATTAAAATTACTACAAAATATACAAACGCTAAGTATTCACCATCTAACCTTTGACCCTACAATGATGAATACTTAGCATCGAACTTCATTAGACACTTCCTGTATGACTAACAAAGGATGAATTTATGGTAAATAGATGGTTTTTCTGTTAAACCACAACGAATCAGGCAAAATAGGTCTCTAGTAAACTGCTAGCAAACTCGGAGCAACCCTTTCATGGCTAGAAAAGTAGCAATCGTTGAAGACGATTTTGATCAACGAGAAAACTATGCTGATGCTTTGCAAAAATCCGGCTATGAAGTCGCCACTTATGCAAATAGAACAGAAGCGTTAAATGGCATGCGTAATGATATGCCAGACTTGGCGATTCTGGACATTATGCTGGAAAATGAAATGGATGGAGGCTTTGATCTCTGCCGTGATTTACGGGCTTTGTCACCTACCCTGCCCATCATATTCTTAACCGCACGTGATACCGATATTGATCGTGTTTCAGGATTGCGTTTAGACGCTTGGGATTACCTGACCAAACCGCTGAATATGCAATTTTTGAGTGTGCGTATTAATTCACTGTTTCGAATCGTGGATAGCCTAGGCCGCAGTGCTGCAGACATAAGTAATAGCGATTTACTGGTGATTGACGAACTGGAAATCGACGAACATAGTATGTCCATTCGTTGGAGAGGTCAGGAACTCAGTTTAACGTTGACAGAGTTTTGGTTAATCGAATCGATGGCCCGTCACCCCGGCCATGTAAAAACTTATGAAAATATGATGCAAATTACCCGGCAAAGCTATGTCGAACGCAATACTATTAATGGGTATATTCGTAGAATTCGCAATAAATTCAAAGAGGTAGATCCTGATTTCAAAAACATTCAAACCGTTTTTGGCGTGGGTTATAAATGGAATCCTCATGACTAAAACAAAGACCAAAACATTGACCTAAAACCCAACATTATTTTTTAAACCTGACTATTTTCAACTCATACGTTTGTATTTATGCGCTCCGGCTTTTCAATTCGCAGTAAACTATTATTAGTAGCTCTGTTGTTATTATTGATCCCTTGGATGAGCTACATCTATGTGCGTGATATGAAAGCTTTTCTGTTGTCTGGCCAGGAGGACGCCTTAAGCCTTGCTGCACGAGCGGTTGCGACGGTATTACATGACCGCCCTGAATTCTTCGACGACAGCACCGTAACGGATGGCACCCCACCGCAAGAGAATGAAATCTACGCATTTCCATTACCTAACTACATCAATATAAATGGCGACTTGAGTGATTGGGGTGAGCAAGCTAAACAAGCAATCAATTACTCCGCTGAACCCGTAGATTTGGCCTTGTACCCAAATAATACGATTAACGTAAACCACGTACTGGGTTATCGAGGCAATTATATATACGCATTGTTTGAAGTTGAAGATGACGCCGTGTTGTTTCGACGTAAGGAATTTTTACGCGTTGATGCAGCAGACCATATTCGTCTTACTCTTCAAGACCCAGGTCGTTTAGAAACGCGCTATACGCTCACGGCTCAAAAACCGGGGCGGATGAGTATTTATTTAATGGACGAAAATTGGCAGTACCCGATCACTGGGGAACCGAATTATGATTTGGCCGCCGAAATCGATATTAGCGATCAAGGTTACAACGTAGAACTGCGAATACCGCGTTTTATGTTGTCGTCTGACACCCGCATAAAGATGGTGGTCGCTGATGTTGATGATACCGAAGTTTTTTCAATCCAAGCGCTTATTCCAACGACACCACAAAATGAAAGCGATCAACTTTCTCGGTTACAAGTTCAGTCCCCTGAGATAGCCAAAATTCTTAAAGGCTTAGACCGCGCTGATACTCGAATTTGGGTGATTGACAAAGATAAACAAGTGCGCGCTGTGGTTGGTAACATATTGACCGAAGACAATTTAAAACCCGTCATTAGGCCCAAATCTGAAAATAAGAATTTACGGTATTTCTGGGACTATGTGCGCTATTACTACACCCGTAGCTTGCGCACCATTTTCACCTATATTATCGAGCAGCCTGCGGTTAATTTTGCCGATCATGAACGCAGCACAGATCAGCGTAATGATCAGATCATTGAACGTGCATTATTAGGCGCAATTTCGTCTGATCGTCGCCCTTCCCTAGACAATCAAGGCACTATTCTGATGTCTGCACATCCGGTTTATTTAGGTGACAATATTCCAGGGGCTGTGGTGGTTGAACAAAGCACAAATCAAGTCACACGCCGTCAACAGGAAACCTTAGAAAACGTTATTAGCGTAACGCTACTCGTATTAATTACGGTTGCAACCGCGCTATTGGTGTTTGCGTCAAGATTGACTTTGCGCATTCGTCGATTGCGTAACGCTACCGACGGCGCAATTGATCGAGACGGACGGATCGTCACGCAAAAACTTTTGGCCGAGGCTGCCTCTGGAGATGAAATTGGCGATTTATCTCGCAGTGTGAGCAATATGCTAGGACGTCTCTCACAATACACCAGCTACCTGCGTGGCCTGCCAGATACTCTTGCTCATGAGGTCAGTAACCCATTAAATGTGGTTAACTCGTCGTTGCATAATTTACAGCAAGAAATGCCTGGTTCAGTGAACAGTAAATACATGCAAAGAGCCCAAAATGGAATTGCTCGCATTGGCGCAATTTTGCGTAACCTCACCGAGGCCGCCAACCTCGAACAGGCTATGCAATCGGAAACACGTGAAACAGTAGACTTGGTTAAAATGATCGAAAGCTACGTCGATGGATATTCAATTAGTAACCCAGAACAAGCATTTGCGATTGATATCGAAACACAGCGCTTAATGGTAGAAATCGCGCCAGATTACATTGCACAAGCGCTGGACAAGCTAGTTGACAACGCAATTGATTTTGCCGCGCCTGGCACCGCGATAACGATCGGCGTAAAACGTTCAGATAAAAGCGCCCAAATTGATGTGGTCAATCTCGGTTCGCGCCTCCCCGAAGGTATGGCAGAACGCATCTTTGAACCATTAGTCTCCTTGGGGCGTAAAGATGCGCAAAAAACTCGCCTTGGCATGGGCCTATATGTGGTAAAACTGATCGCCAGCTTCCATGGCGGAGATGTCCATGCACAAAATCAGGTAGGCACAGATGGCGTGGTCTTTTCACTATCGCTGCCATTGAATAATCCGGAAGCTCTTGACGATTAGTTCAATCATACTTTTCGCATCAGAACAACGAGCTTCCGATTAGATTGGAAACAAAACTTTAACCTAAGCAAGCAAAATATTATGGGCAACCGATTAAGCAAACTCTACACTCGAACTGGCGACGATGGCACCTCAGGCTTAAGCGGTGGAGAGCGTATCGCGAAAAACCACGAACGCATGAATGCCATGGGCACAGTCGATGAACTCAATAGCGTGGTTGGTTTATTGATCTGTAAACTCGCCGATACCGAATTAGAAACCTTGTACACGGCAATTCAACATGACTTGTTCAATATTGGTGGAGAAATCAGTATGCCTGGACAATCATTTATTAAAGCGGAAAAAATTGAACACTTGGAAAATTGGATAGATCACTTTAATGAGTCTGTGGAGCCTCTAAAAGATTTTATCTTACCCGGGGGTAGCGAAGCCGCTTCGGTTTGCCATATGGCGCGGGCAATCGCCCGGCGAGCAGAACGTGATGTAGTGACTCTGCATCAAAAAGAGCCGGTTTGTGATACCACTCGCCAGTATCTAAACCGACTCTCGGACTTATTGTTTGTGACCGCTCGAATTATTAATTTGCGCTTAGGTCAAAGCGATGTGTTATGGAAAAAAGAGCTCTCTTAATATGAATGCAATACAGTCAATTTTTAGCTGGTTAACCACTCAAAGCCTTATATTAAAAATATTGGTGGGCATAATTTTGGGCGCGTTGCTTGGAGCATTATCGCCAACCACAGCGGTGTCTTTATCTTTCTTGGGATCACTTTTTGTGGCCGCATTGAAAGCCGTTGCACCCGCCTTAATATTTTTATTAGTCATTGCTTCAATCGCTAATCAAGACCCCAATAACAAAGGTAATATGAAACCGATTATCGTGTTGTATTTTATCGGCACGTTTTCAGCGGCTTTTATAGCGGTAACTGTAAGCTTTCTGTTTCCCGTTACGTTGGACTTAAATACCGCTGGGGCTAATGCCAGTGGGCCCCGAGGTATCACCGAAGTATTGAGTACCCTATTATTTAAAATTGTCGAGAATCCCGTACAAGCGCTTATTTCGGGAAATTACATTGGGATTCTGGCTTGGGGTATTGGTCTTGGCTTAGCGTTTCGTAAAGCTGCGGAGACTACCAAGAGTTTTCTTAGTGATAGCGCCGACGCCATTACACGCATTGTTAACTTTGTTATTCAGCTCGCGCCAATTGGAGTCTTCGGTTTGGTTGCTGGCACGGTAGCAAAAACTGGCTTCTCAGCACTCGGGCAGTATGGCCAATTATTATTACTATTGATTGGGTCCATGTTGTTAATGGCGTTAGTGGTAAACCCTATTATTGTTTTTGTCAAAACCCGCACCAATCCATATCCGTTAATATTTAAATGTTTGCGCGACAGTGGCATTACGGCCTTCTTTACACGCAGTTCTGCGGCCAATATTCCGGTCAATATGCGCCTCTGTAAAGAACTGGATTTAAACGAAGATATTTATTCTGTCTCAATTCCTCTAGGCGCAACCATGAATATGAGTGGCGCTGCCATAACCATTACGGTTATGACCATGGCCGCCGTGCACACTCTAGGTATTCAAGTCGATTTGTATACGGCATTGTTACTTTCCATTATTGCCGCGGTCTCAGCCTGCGGCTCTTCTGGCGTCGCCGGCGGCTCCTTGTTGCTGATTCCACTCGCCTGTGGTTTATTCAATATTCCCAACGAAATAGCGCTGCAGGTAGTCGGTGTTGGTTTTATTATCGGAGTCCTCCAAGACTCAGCCGAGACCGCCCTGAACAGCTCCACTGACGTGGTATTTACTGCTGCCGCTAGTGCAGGTTCTCGGTAATTAATCGGTTCTATTTTTAATTAATTACTACCAACTTATCTTCACAATTCTATTGAACATTGAGCCTCAACCATCTGAAATTGTTAGATAAAATTGGTAGCCCCCTATGCATCAAAGGTGGAATCGGGGAATTCTGTGGTTAATAGATGGGAATACTTCACGATCACTCCAAAGGCGATAACGTCGTAGGCCGCATGGGCCGCCATAACCAGCAATAAACTATCGGTTAGGTAATAGGCGATACCGAATAGGCAACCAAGCACGAAGGTTAGGAATATGTACGTCGCATTTAAATAGTGCATCAAACCAAAGATAACTGACGCGCCTAAAATTCCCCATAAAGGATTGAGCTTAGCTACTAGCCATGTTTGTAGTAAACCTCTGAATAACAGCTCTTCTCCAACTCCTGCGCAAATAGATAGCACGATTATTTGTGGCCATGTTAAATTTTTAAACAACCCCACCAACTGAGTATTCAGCCAGCGCATTTCATGGGTGTTTAGCCAAGCATGAGATGTGAGCCAGTAAATAAGAGCGTAAGTCGCTATGACCACGATCATGCTTACTAGAATAGTTGATAAATCAATGCCTCCAAACCAAGACAGGCGATAACCTGAAATAAACAAGAGGACCACGGCGACCAATAACATGCCCATTGAGGGTATTAACAATTGTTTAAACAGTATTGGTTGATTTCGTATAGGCAACTTGCTCATAGTGACTCCATCCAAATTAACGTTGCCATTCGGCCACATTGGCCCGAGCGACGGTAAGAAAAAAAATTGGCTTGGTCTTGATAGGTGCACGCGCCGCTGGCCGAAAACTTATCGACGCCTGCGGCCTGCAAGCGAAGTTGCGCCAGTTGTACCAAATCTGCATAGACCTTTTTACTTGTTGACCTGCTATTTTCTGATTCTGAATAGGCGGAATCTGGTCCACCGAGTTGATCTCGTACTTCTATGCCTACTTCAAAGGCCTTAGGACCAATGCAAGGCCCCGCCCATGCAATAACCTGCTCGGGCGGACACTTCATTGCCGTCACCGCGTTTTCAAGTATGCCATTCGCCATGCCCCGCCAACCTGCATGGATCGCCGCCACACAGCTGCCCGTTTTATTGGTGAAAAGAACAGGCATACAATCAGCTGTTAACACGCTACAAACTATATTAGCTTGGCTGGTGATTGAACCATCTGCGTCAATTGGCTCCTCATTAGCACCCTGTTCACCTGTCCCTATTTCAACCACATCAGCACTGTGAGTTTGATTTAACCAAAAAGGCGGCGAAGGTAAGGCCGCTTGTTCCATTAAGATTACCCGATTGCTCATCACGTTTTCTTTTTCATCATTGACATGCATCGCTAGGTTAAATGAATCGAAGGGCGGCTTTGCTACTCCGCCAATGCGATTAGTGCTCAGTGCTCGCACGTGATTTGGTGCTGACCATTGTGGATATATAAAGTCCATATATATCGTTAATGGTTATCAATTTCGCAGGCTTTTACGAGCGCTAGCATGTCAGCTGGCAACGGTCTCTCCCAAGCTTGGTGTGCACCGGATATCGGATGTTGGTACTCAATGCGTGTGGCATGCAATGCTTGACGCTTGAACGACCGCAACTGAGACTCAAGTGCCGGATCGCAATCGCCCGCTATTGCCAAACGGCGGCCGTAGACAGGGTCACCCACCAGCGAAAAACCTATGTGTGTCAGATGCACCCGAATCTGATGAGTTCGTCCAGTTTCTAATTGCACTCGCAACAGCGTGTGATTGCGAAACCGAGCATCCACACGATAATGAGTTATGGCTTCTTTGCCCGTCATATTAACGGCCATTTTTCGTCGATCATGTCTATCACGGGCAATGGGTTCGTCGATGGTGTTGCCTGAAATAACACGGCCATTCGTTAAGGCTAAATATTCCCGGTGCAGGCTATGGTCAACCAATTGCTCCGTTAAGCCCAAGCGAGCCATTTCGGTTTTTGCCACCACCATTAAGCCTGAGGTATCTTTATCGAGGCGATGCACGATACCCGCTCTGGCTAATTGACGTGCTTCAGGATAGTAAAACAACAAGGCATTTAGCAAGGTTTTGTCAGGGTTTCCCGCACCTGGGTGTACCACCAATCCTGCAGATTTGTTAACGACCAGCATATGCTCGTCCTCAAAAACAATATCAATAGGAATATCTTGTGCTTGCCACTCGCCTTGACGAATCTCTGGGACGGCCAATTCTATATGCTCACCACCATAAACTTTATCCTTTTGACGGGGTATTTCATCGTCGAGCACAACCAAGCCCTGTTTGATCCAGGATTGGATAGTACTGCGCGAATGCTCTTCACAGAGCCCAGATAGGGCTTTGTCGAGTCGCTGGCCACTCATATCGTCAGGTACGATATAGTCGAATTTTGTGAAATTATTCACCGTTGAGTCAGGTCATAAACCTATGTAATTGGTAATCTTTGTATACATTTTTGCGCTTCAAACGTGGTATGTTACGGATTACTATAAGATTTTTATATATAATAACGCATTACTGAGACATTAAAGAGATTCTTATGAGCATTTCAAATACCTTGCATCAGTCAAAATCGATCCAAAAATTGATGGCTTTACTCATCGTTGCCGCCCTCCTTGGTGGCTGTTCTTCATCAAAGAAAAAATCTCTCAATAACGAAGCATTAGCTCGTCAGCAAGTAGAAGATATTTATAATCGTGGCAAAAAAGCATTAGATCGCGGAAATTACAGTTTTGCTGTTGAGTATTATCAAGCGCTGCAAGCGGCATATCCATACGGCATGCATACTGAACAAGCCAAGCTAGATATGATTTTTGCGTTTGATAAGCTTGGTCAAATCGACAAAGCGGTAGATATGGCGGAAAATTTCATTTCGCTCTACCCTACTCATAAAAACGTCGACTACGCTTATTACATGAAAGGCGTGGCTAACTTTGAGAAGAAAGCCAGTCGCTTAGATCGTTTAATTTCAGGTGGCAATAATTCAATCCGTGATCCTGAGCCGTTTCGCAAGTCGGAAGCCGCTTTTGATGAATTACTAAAACGTTACCCGCAGAGTGCCTACGCCGCCGATGCCAAGCAACGTATGGTGTACATCAATAACGCTTTAGCAAAACGTGAATTGGCAATTGCTAAATTTTATTATGATACCAATGTTTATGTAGCCGCTCTTAATCGCTGCAAAACAGTGATCTATCAATATGAAACCTCTCCATCGGTTGAAGGCGCATTGACCTTAATGGAAAAAACTTATTTAGAAATGGGCATGAAAGATTTGGCATCGAGCACGCATGAAGTACTTGTTGCAAACTTCCCAGAGACACAAGCAGAGCCATTTAAAGCTCAACGCAAAGGTATCCTTGCAAATATAGGCAAGACGATTAATACCATCAATCCTTTTTAATCGTATCGCCATAGCCGCAGATTTTAATCTGTGGTGAATTTTATAAAAGCACTTCAGCATCGCCAGCTAAAGTGCTTTTTTTGTGACCAAATAGTCGTTAATGATATCAGCAGGTTTATATTGCCAACCCCATAATCACTTACCAATCTACTTTCGGTCTGAATCCTGAGGTAATGGGATAACGTCGGTCACGACCAAAAGCGCGTTTGGTAATTCTAACGCCAGGCGCCGCTTGCCGACGTTTGTATTCATTTCTGTCCACCATTCGAATTACCTGAGAAACATGTTCTTTAGTATAACCCTGGGCAACAATCTCCGATGGTGGGCAATCTTGCTCTACATAGAGTTCCAAAATAGGGTCTAGAATTTCATAGGGCGGCAAACTGTCCGAATCTATTTGATCCGGCCGCAATTCCGCCGACGGCTCTCGAGTAATAACCCTTTCTGGGATGACTGGCGAAATAGTATTGCGATACTTAGCGAGCTCATAAACCAACACCTTTGGGACGTCTTTAATCGCGTTATAGCCGCCAACCATATCGCCGTAGAGCGTCGCATAACCCACTGACATTTCACTTTTGTTGCCAGTTGTTAGCACCATGCGCCCGGTTTTATTTGAATAGGCCATCAACGTTAGACCACGACAGCGCGCTTGAATATTCTCTTCGGTGGTATCTTCTTTTGCTCCTGCAAAAATCGGTTTCAATTGCTGCATAAATGCATCGTACATAGGTTCGATTGACACAACGTGATACTGAATCCCGAGCGCCTCTGCTTCTGCGTGAGCATCTTGCTTAGAAATATCCGAGGTATAACGAAAAGGCATCATAATCACGTCAACATTCTCAGGCCCGAGAGCATCAACGGCAATAGTGGTCGTTAATGCGGAATCAATACCCCCAGACAAACCAATCACCACACCGCTAAAACCGTTCTTTTTGACGTAATCCCGTACGCCGAGCACCAAGGCGTTGTAAATACTTTCATGCTCGCTGAGCCCGGCTATGTTCTCCGAGCCCGTGATTTGCGTGCGCTGCATTGTCGAGCTTATTTCTACGGAGCTTATTTCTACGGAGCTTAGCGCTTCCGTAAAACTGTCCATTTGATGAATAACTTCGCCGTTGGCGTTTGTAGCAAAGGACGCACCATCAAACACCAGCTCATCTTGCCCACCAACTTGATTTACATAAACCACTGGTACTTGATTGTTCTTGGAGCGAGCACACACGACATCGCGACGTTCAGGGATCTTATTGGTGTGATAGGGAGAACCGTTTATATTAAGAATAACGTCGGCGCCAGCCGCCACTGAATCTTCTACTGGGCCGTCGTGCCAAATATCTTCGCAAACGGTAAGGCCAAGCCTGATGCCTTTATAATCAATAACACAGATATCATCACCTGAATCAAAATAACGTAATTCATCGAAAACACCGTAGTTAGGCAGCTTTACTTTTTGATATTCATAGGTAATTTTACCGCCGCTAACCATAGCCGCCATATTGTAAAACCCGTCTTGAGTCTTCTGTGGGTAACCAACAATGATATCAATATCTGCCACTGACTCGCATAAGCGTTGAAGTTGTTGCATAACTCGCGAGTTAAATCCCGGCCGCATCAACAGATCTTCTGGCGGATAACCCGTCAACACTAACTCGGCACAGACCATCAAATCACAGTTAAGTTCATCTCGAGCACGTTGAGCAAATTCAATAATGCGGTCTACATTATGTTCGATGGCGCCTACAACCACATTGATTTGCGCCAAGGCGACACTAATTTTATTACTCATGAGGTATCTTTCTAATTTAAGGTTTAGTCATTTTGTCACTTACGAAAGTATATCGCTTACACTTAAGTTATGCATATTGTTGTTCATGGCGCACTCGCCGAAATTAATGCCAATCAATGGAACGGCTTATTGCCTAGCAATAATCCGTTTATGCGCCATGAGTTTCTGCAAGGCCTGGAAACAAGTGGCTGTGTGTGCCAAGAACGAGGCTGGGAACCTGCGCATGTTGCTATTTACGAAGATAAATCCACAAAAAAACTCATGGCCGCCATGCCTGCCTATATTAAGGATCACTCCTACGGAGAATATATTTTTGACTGGGCATGGGCTGATGCTCATCATCGTCATGGCTTGGAATATTACCCTAAGCTGTCGAATGCAGTACCTTTTACACCGGCCACCGGCGAGCGCTGGCTAGTGTCCGATGAGATGGATTCTAAATTAGCTATCAAGCTATTTATCGCAGCTTATATGCAACTTGCCGATGAAAAGAATATCTCCAGTATCCATAGTTTATTTACCACTAAAGAACAGGCTGAACAGCTCAGCAAGCACGATTTTTTAATGCGCCACAGCACTCAATTTCATTGGAAGAATAGAAACTACAGTGATTTTAATGACTTCCTTGCGGTTATGACCTCGAAAAAGCGTAAAAACATAAAACGCGAACGACGCCGAGTAAAGGAATCCGGAATTTGTTATCGTTGGTTAACCGGTGCGCAACTCGATGACGTTGCGGTTGATCAAATGTATGCATTCTACAAAAGGACAATCGCCATGTATGGCGCACAGTCATACTTAAATAAACCTTTTTTTAGCTATCTTGCCGATTCTTTTAGCAACCAAACCATGTTCTTATTCGCCGATTATTGCGGGCCAATGACCTCCGATGAGACTCACCCAATACCAGACACGGCAGACCAATCCAACCGGAGCCAGGTGATCGCCGGCGGACTTTATTTCAAGAGTAATAATTCCCACTACAATACATTATATGGTCGTTATTGGGGCGCCTTGGATAATTTTCACAGCGTGCATTTCGAAACCTGTTACTACCAAGCGATTGATTGGTGCATACAAAATGGTTTCCAACGCTTTGAAGCTGGAGCGCAAGGTGAGCATAAATTAGCGCGAGGTCTGGAACCGAGTGTCACTTACTCTGGACACTGGATTAAAAACCAACAATTCCACAAAGCGATTGACGAATTCCTGCAAGATGAACAACATCGGGTCAGCCGTTATACTGACGTGATGCACCAACATTCGCCATTTAAAAACGTAGAATTATAAAGTTCAGAGACCTTAACCATCCAATTTTTAGTCACTCATATATAATCGCTTATATTTTAGCCATATGGTCGATCACATACCTTTCCCTGATCTAAGTCATGCCAGTAAAGACGGCCTCTTGACTATGGGCGGTGATTTATCAATAGACATGCTGGTATCGGCCTACTCGCAAGGTATTTTTCCATGGTTTAACGAAGATCAACCGATTCTATGGTGGTCGCCTGATCCGCGATTAGTGATTTATCCAGGGCAAGTAAAAATATCCAGAAGTCTAGCTAAGCGTATCAAGCAAAATCATTTTAATGTGAGCTGTAATCGTGCATTTGATAAAGTTATTAGTGGCTGTGCGGTACGTGGGGCGCATTCCTTCAATGCCCCGTCAGAGGGCACTTGGATTACCCAAGAGATGCGTGACGCTTACCTACGACTCCATGAGCAAGGCTATGCCCACTCCATAGAAGTATGGCGGTCTGAACGCTTAGTGGGCGGCTTGTATGGCGTGGCACTGGGCAAGGTATTTTTTGGTGAGAGTATGTTTAGTCGGGAGAATGACGCCTCTAAGATAGCCCTAGTCGCCCTATCGCAATGGTTGCTAGAAAAGCACTTCACTGTGATCGATTGCCAAGTAGCCAGCCAACACCTATTTAGCATGGGTGCCAAAGAAATTCCGCGCGACCATTTTCTGGAATTGCTGGTTGGCCTTGATATTAATTCACCTTTATTAAGTTTTTCATCTGGCTTCGAGAATCTTGAGCTAAGAAATGCTATAAAGAGCCTATGAGTTCAGCCCAGCATCCAATTCGATTATACGAAACCGTCGTTGATGATTGTCCCTATCTGGAAAACCGTAAAAGTGTTTCTATTTTAGTCGATCCCGAACACCAAATTGACGGCAGATTATTCAGTATGTTGTCGCGATCGGGCTTCCGACGCAGTGGAGAAATGCTCTACGCGCCAAAATGTCCGGACTGCAAAGCCTGCGTATCGGTGCGCATACCCTCCGCTAAATTTTCACCATCTCGAGGGCAAAAACGCGTTTGGAAAAAGAATATTGACCTTCGAGTTGAAATTCAAGACGTCAGTTTTGAAACAGAACACTTCGAAATATACCTTAAATATCAAAAACATAGACATCCTGAAAGCAGTATGTGCGATGAAGACCCTACTAAATATACGGACTTTATCAATTCGGAATTCTCAAACTCTAAGTTTTTATGCTTTTACTTAGGCGATGAAGTGATTGGCGTTAGCGTCATTGATCAATTCGAAGGCGGCATATCAGCGGTGTATACCTTTTTTGATCCCGACCAAAGCGGTCGCAGTCTAGGCACCTTTGCTATTCTTTATTTGCTTAAGTTAGCTAAGTTTAAAGACATACCCTATGTGTATTTAGGTTATTGGATTGAGAGCTCGCAAAAAATGAATTACAAACGTAATTTCAAACCACTACAGGGCTATATAGATAGGCAATGGATTGATTTAGCCCTATAGTGCCGAGATACCTTTATTAGATAAGTGATCGAAAGGCTTTTTCACAGCCCTTGAAATCCCCCACAAAAGCTTTATTTATATAACATGTTCGGGCAGAATACCCCGCATTGGGTGCTAGCACCTGCTAACTGAATAAGTCTTTGTAAAATAGACTATTAATTAAAGAAAAGAGATTGTGGCAAAAGAAGATCAAATAGAAATGGAAGGTACGGTAATTGATGCCCTACCGAATACTGAATTTAAAGTAGAACTGGAAAACGGGCACGTGGTACATGCTCATATTTCAGGAAAAATGCGTAAAAACTATATTCGCATATTGCGGGGCGATCGTGTCACCGTTGAACTTACTCCCTACGACCTAACTAAAGGCCGTATTACTTACCGAAATCGCACTTAATTATTTAGAACCCACCTACAAGCCAGCTAGTCCTATAACGGATTAGTTCAAAATAACTGGATATACAAACAGTATTCTGTTAATATCGAAGGATGAACCAGTTATCAGACAAGCCGTTAACTAAACGGCAACAAGAAATTTTTGACTTCATTCTGGAGTGCATGGCGGCCAATGGTGCGCCTCCTACTAGAGTTGAAATAGCAAAACATTTTGGATTCCGATCCCCAAATGCGGCTGAAGATCATCTAAAGGCATTGCATAAAAAAGGCCATATCGAGCTAAAATCAGGCACTTCTCGTGGTATTTATATCAATGAAGAAGCACGAATTAACTCTTTTCTACAAAACGCTGATGGCTCTTCACATGCTGATGGCTCTTCACATGCTGATGGCTCTTCAAACGTTATAGGAATTGAACAACCTGAGCTTTCCAGTAACAATCAAGATTTTCATGAGAATAATATGGCCATTATCGGTGATGTCGCTGCCGGTGCGCCTATATTCGCGGCTCAACATGTACAGCAATACGTCAGTGTTGATCAGAGTTTATTCGCAGACAAAGCCGACTTTTTACTAAAAGTTCGTGGGGACAGTATGATTAACGTCGGTATATTCGAACAAGATTTATTGGCAATTAAAAAAGTCGATTCTGCCAGAGACAATGAAATTATTGTGGCGCGGATAGAAGACGACGTTACTGTTAAACGATACTACCGAAACGGGTCGCAGGTCTCATTAGTCGCGGAGAATGATGACTATGCTCCCATAGAGGTTGATTTGCAGACTCAAGCTTTTGCCATTGAAGGCGTGGTCGTCGGGCTGATTAGACAAGGGCTTTAGTTGAAAACACGCTCTTTTTGTTTACACCCGCTCAGGGCTGTTTATAACAGACGCTCAGGCTGTTTATAACCCCCGC
>CAZJWW010000009.1:0-34415 GCA_964549895.1 uncultured Gammaproteobacteria bacterium | reverse complement strand
TAACACGATAAAACCGATCTGTCTAATATTTCAACACATTATGTGTAATCTATCTGCTTGTCGTCAAGCTGTGTTCCGAGCAAAATGGTGCACAAATGAGCAAGAATATAAGCGTTTCTTAGCTTTACTTGTTATAGATTGTTGCAGCTTAAAGAGGAACATAATATGACTCACTCCAATGGTTCCATTTTCTCCCCAGAGAAGTACGCCAAAACTCGACTCCCGATTGAAGAAGCCAGCCCCTTGCCAGGCGAGGTATACACCTCGCAAGAATGGTACGACCGTGAAATGGAAACTATTTTCAAAAAACGGTGGTTGCAAGTGACGCGTGAAGAAGAAATCCCCAATCCTGGTGATTATGTTCGCATCGATATTCTTGGTGAACCGTTGATTATTCTACGTGATCGTGAAGGTGTGGTTCGAGCCATGTCTGCCGCGTGTCAGCATCGCAATGCCGAATTAGTAGAAGGCAAAGGCAATTGTAAACGCCTTGTTTGCCCCTACCACGCTTGGACCTACTCTTTAACAGGAGAACTCCTTGGTGCACCTGCCATGGAAGATGCCAAAGGTTTTAATAAAAAAGAACACAGCTTGCCAACAGTACGCGCGGAACTTTGGGGTGGTTTCGTGTTTATCAACTTTGACGATTCGGCTACCTCGCTTTTAGAGTCTTTAGCCGACTTACCTGAGCGCTTTAAGGACTACCGTCTGGAAGATATGAAAGTAATTAAGAAATGGGAAAACACCTTTACCGCGAATTGGAAAATATGGGTTGAAAATTCTCGCGAGGGGTATCACGTTAGAACCGTTCACAAACCCTCGTTCGACACGTATTTCCCCGGTGCACAATTATCCGACTTTAACGCCGTAGGCATTCCTGGCGTTTATGCAATCAACAGCAGTGATGTAGAAACGGGGCTGTATGTGCCTAGAGGTGGCAAATTCCCTTTTGTTGAAACGCTGTCTGAGGAAGACCGCAATAGTACACACTTTATGGTGTTCTACCCTCACCTTTTGATGAATATGCCGCCGGATCGAATCACCTTTCACCAATACTTCCCTGAAGGCCCTAATCAAACACGTATTATCACTTGGTGTTGTTTTCCACAATCCACCATTGAGCGCGATGATTTTGAAGAAGAGTTTGAAAAAAAATACATTGGGCCGATGGAAATGTTTATTGACGAAGACAAAGGTATCTGCGAAGTTGTCCATCGTGGTATCGTTAGCAAACTAACCACACCGACGCGCTACTCACCAACTGAAGAAAAGACCGTACATGAGTTCTCCAACTACGTTCTTGATCACGTTATAGGCCCAGCTTAGACAGCAACATCAGGTAGCAATAGCAAATAGAGATAAAAAATAAATTTAATTATGAAACGAGAAAGTATTTCTATCCCCAATGTAGGTGAACCTGCTGACCCAGCCGTTGCTTCGCAATGCGCCAAGGTAGGTAATTCAATTTTTATTTCGGGTCAAATCGCGCTCGATAATGGCGAGCTGGTTGGGCCCAATGATCCACTGGAACAATGCCGCCAATGTTTGCGGCACATTAAAGATTATATGGCTGCTGCGGGTGGCAGCATGGATGATGTTGTGTCACTGGATATATTCCTTACTGACATTCGTTATCGACAAGCCGCTTTTGATGCACGTGCCGAATTCTTTAATGCACCTGGGCCAGCGGGCACCGTGGTTGGTGGAGTCTCTTTAGCTTTTGAAGGTTTGCTAGTAGAGATTAGCGCCCGTGCCATACTCCCTGATTAAACTGACCGTTACGAACTTAAAAATCGCATGAAAAACACTAGCAAAGTAGGCAAGGTTCAAACAGTCACAGACTTAATTGATTCTTCCGAATTGGGCATTACCTTAGCCCACGACCACGTTATTTTTGACGGCAACTTCTTGTATGTTGAGCCAGAAAAAGAAAGCGAAAAAGACCTTGCGCAGCAAAAAATAAGCTTAGAGAATCGTGGCTGGGTAGGCTATCACTGGACATCGAGTTTAGACAATGTTGAGTTGAAAGATGAAGCCCTGGCGATTAGTGAATTGCGCCGATTTATTGCGGCTGGAGGCCGCAGCATTGTCGACCCAACGAATATTGGTTTGGGGCGAGAACCAATAATTCTGCGCAGAATTGCTGAAGAAACGGGCATGAATATTGTTATGGGTGCGGGCTACTATCTAGGCGTGACGCATCCAGAGGATATGGATGATCGTAGTGAAGAAGCGATTACCGAAGAAATTATTGCTGATATCAATGTCGGTGTTGACGGCACTGAGATTAAGGCCGGCATGATTGGTGAAATCGGTTGCGCCTACCCTTGGGACAATAATGAAAAGAAGAGCCTGCGTGCTGCGGTAGAGGCGTCTAAAGAGACTGGCGCCGCATTGATGGTACACCCCGGTCGTGACCCGAGTTCGCCGGTAGAAATTGCCGAACTGGTTGATAAGGCCGGCGGTGATTTATCGCGTACCATCATCTGTCATATTGACCGTACTTGCCTTGATCGCGGCTGGCTCAAAGATATGGCTGATACGGGTTGTTATCTAGAGTACGACTTGTTTGGCAATGAGAGTTCTTATTATCCACCAAATCCGAAGGTTGATATGCCGTCGGATGCCCAACGCATGGACGTGATTTTATGGCATTTTGAAAATGGCTTTGAGCGACAAATTTTACTGTCTCACGATGTTGCTACTAAGCATCGCCTGCATGCCTATGGTGGGCTGGGTTATGATCATTTGATTACCAATGTGGTGCCACGAATCCAGCAACGCGGATTAAGCGAAGAAAATATCACTACATTGATTGTTGAAAATCCTGCAACCGCTTATAGCTTTGTTTAACTCATTTTTGTTTAACTTAAGGCTATGCATCTGCATATAGAAAATTCGAGTGCCCTAGGAGAAGTTTTTGAGATTACCGAATCTCGACTCAACGACGCTTTAAGCCGACACCCTGATCTAGCAGCCCGAGTCTCTATTACCATCGGCCTAGATGGAAAAGACTTTCGTAATTCTATGAAAACAGCAGACGCTTTGTTCGCCTGGGACTTTAAGAAAGACAATCTCGCTGAATTAGCCCCAAAGCTGCGTTGGATTCATTTACAAGGCGCCGGCATCAATCACGTGCTGCCATTGGATTGGGTTCCTGAGCACATTATCTTAACAAACAGTCGTGGAGCGCACGGAAAGCGAGCCAGTGAGTATTTAATGATGTCCATCTTGGCGCTGAATAATGGCCTACCAGAAATGGTTCGGAATCAAGCAAAAAATAGGTGGCACAAGGTTCACAACAGTTCGATCGCTGGCAAAACAATATTGATTTACGGAGTCGGACATATTGGTGGCGACACCGCTGAAGCAGCAAAGTATTTTGGTCTCAATGTCCTGGGAATTCGACGCAGCGGCAAAGGGCATCCGAGTGTTGATAAGATGCATAAGCCCAAAGATCTGCATGCTTTGCTGCCAAAAGCCGACTTTATATTGATTAGCGCACCACACACTCCTGAAACGGACTTAGTGATTGGCGCTCAAGAATTTGCGCTAATGAAAAAGGGTGCAGGCTTTATCAATTATAGTCGTGCGCCCTTAGTAGATTATAATGCATTGGAAACGGCGTTGAACCAACGTAAAATCAGTGCCGTGTTGGATGTGTTTAACCAAGAGCCCTTACCTGAATCCTCATCGCTGTGGCAAGCGCCAAATTTAATTATCACACCACACTCTTCATCGAATGACCCGGTAAATCATGCGCATCGCAGCCTAGATATATTGATGGATAACCTCGCACTTTTTATGGCCAACAAACCGTTGAAAAACGTTATAGATTTAGAACACAAATACTAGTCAACGGTTCATCATATTAAGTTAGGCACTTAATACTGATACGAATTCAAATACCGCTGATAGTCTTCAGGGGTATCTAAATCAGTGACGACACCACGGTCATCTACTTCAAGCTTACGCACTAACTCAGGATTACAGTCCATAAATTCACGGCACCCAAATTCATTAGAGCCAGCAAGAATTTCTTGCCGAGCTTGATTGCTGATTAATACAGGATTACCACGACTACCTCGAAAGTATGGTACCAGAGCTTGAACGGTCTCTTGGTTTTCAATAGCTCCCACATAATTTTCTAGTAGCATTTTTATGGTTTCCAAACTGACTTGAGGCTGGTCTCCCAAAGCCATAAATACGGCTCTTGAATTTGTAGCAACCTTAGCTAAACCACAACGGACCGAACTCACTTGTCCTTTTGAGTAGTGGTCGTTAACGATGCAGGTCACTTCTTTGTCCTGCATCAGTGCCGCAGTATGTTCATGCTGATGCCCTAGCACAACTACAATGTTCTGCAGACCCGCACGCAGAAAATTATTGACAGCATGATTCAATAAGGCTTGCCCGTCGATCGATAAATGCAACTTATTCTTAGCACCCATGCGCTTGGACAAACCGGCGGCAAGTACCACGACTGACACATCTTGCATATTGATAGTCTGATTCATTATGTAGCGCTAAGACTCAAGCTGAATTTCACCACCGCCCCACTCCAAGGTCTGAATCGCAACATTTTGATATTCCAAGGTAAGTTCTGCGAGCACTGAAATGGCTATTTCGGTTGGACTCTTTGCCTGTATTTTTAAACCCACTGGGCCATGAATTTTTTCACATTGTTCATCGCTAACCCCTGCGGCCTTGAGTAGGTCGAGACGAATATTATGTGTACGGATACTTCCCAACGCACCGATATAGGCAAGGTCGGCCTCAAGAAACGTTTTCAAAATTTCTGTTTCACGTTCATGCTCGTGAAACATCAATACAACCGAAGTCCAAGCGTCCGTGGCTAGCGCTTCTATCTGAGCCTGATTTCGTAATTTTGCGATATGTGTGGTGTGCTGTTTTACTTCTTCATAGGTTTGCTCATCTGGGGTAAGCACCTCTACTAGATAGTCGGCTTGGCATGCGAGCGCGGCCAAGGAAGTAACCGATGGACCAGCGCCAATTATATATAGCCGTCTAGGCGGCACATACCAACGTCGAAACGAATTGTTTTGTAAATCACTGTTCGCCGCGGAGACCAAAGACAAGTTCGGTCTCTGTTCGCCCACGTGTTCACCTACCTTAGATTCTAGGCCGGCCAAGTTTCTTGAATCCACGCTACCCATAATTGTCCTAATTATCGGCTCTTCTATACACTGATCAAACCACACGTCTATGCCGGCGCCACAGGGAAGCTGTATATCTAAATAAGGAGATCCAACGCCATAACGAACAGTACGATTGCGTGCTTCTTTAATAACCGCAACACCTTCGCTTGCGATTGCTTGCTCTGCACAACCGCCACTGAGATAACCAAACCATTGACCGTCCTCTGCTATTGCCATTTGACTTCCAAGTGGCCGCGGTGATGTTCCATAAGAGTGATAAAGCGTTGCTAAACACACTTTTTGCCCTGCGTGTAACCAGGCTAAAAGCTGTGGAAGTACGTTTTCTACGGTTAGGTTTGAGTAAGCCATTTAGAGAATTGAATATCTGGTTTTATCGCTAAAATCCTTTTGTAAAACTGAAAAATATTACAAAATTAAACAAGCGTTGCCAGTCAGTATTTGAGCGCAAACGAATTAGGAGCCGCACATTATATCATCGCGTCACTTATTCAATGAGAACACATTCCATATCCATAAAGTAGTTAATTTGCTACTTTCAGGCAGCTTGCTTAATTGCCCATGCGGGTTTAAGTATCTAATATTATTTATAGATTTTATCTATGATTAATCAAGGTTTAAACGATGTGTTTTATTAGTCATGAAAGGGTAAGATAGGGATGCAAAACTAATTTATTTACTTAACCATAAATATTTACAGGTACCTATCACATGAACGATCTATCCGCTGGCAAATGCCCGGTGATGCACCACACAGGCGCCATCGCTAACCAAAATTGGTGGCCAGAGCAACTTAATCTCAAAATTTTGAATCAAAATTCACCTATGGTTGACCCCATGGGGGAGGCTTTCAATTATGCTGATGAATTTAAAAAGCTTAATTTTAAAGCACTGAAAAAAGACCTTACCGATCTGATGACCGATTCTCAGGACTGGTGGCCGGCAGACTACGGTCATTACGGCGGTTTATTTGTGCGCATGACATGGCATAGCGCTGGTACTTACCGCACCTACGATGGTCGCGGTGGCGGTTCCACAGGAACCCAGCGTTTTGCACCATTAAACAGTTGGCCAGATAATGGCAATCTCGATAAAGCTCGTCGATTGCTGTGGCCGATTAAACAAAAATACGGCCGTCAAATTTCTTGGGCTGACTTATTGATTCTTACGGGCAATGTTGCAATGGAATCAATGGGCTTCAAAACATTTGGTTTCGCCGGTGGTCGAGCAGATGTATGGGAACCAGAAGAAGATATTTACTGGGGGCCTGAATCAGGTTGGCTAGACGATGAACGCTATAGTGGTGATCGCGATTTAGCCACCCCACTGGGTGCTGTACAAATGGGTTTGATTTATGTCAATCCAGAAGGCCCGAATGCCGAACCTGACCCACTTAAATCGGCTGTTGACGTTCGCGAAACCTTTGCGCGTATGTCTATGAACGATTATGAAACGGTAGCTCTGGTTGCCGGTGGCCATACTTTTGGTAAAGGCCATGGTGCAGGATCAGAAGACGACGTGGGTGTTGAACCCGAAGGTGCCCCCATTGAGCAAATGGGTCTAGGTTGGATCAATACACACGGCACAGGTAAAGGTGGCGATACTACAACCGCTGGTTTTGAAGGTGCTTGGACCGTTAACCCTACTCAATGGGATATGGGTTACTTTGACGTGTTGCTGGGCTATGACTGGGAGCAAACTACCAGTGCCGCAGGCCACGTGCAATGGACACCAACAGCAGATTCTAATGCCGATCAACCCAAAGCGGCTCACGATGATTCACGCACCGAGCCACTAATGATGACAACAGCAGATATGTCGCTGAAATTGGATCCTGAATACGCCAAAATCTCCAAACATTTTCATGAGAACCCAGATGAATTTGCCGATGCTTACGCGCGTGCTTGGTACAAACTAACGCACCGCGATATGGGACCAAAAAGCCGATATCTAGGTGAAGAAGTCCCCGCTGAAGAGTTTCTCTGGCAAGATCCAGTACCCGCCCAAGAAGGCGCAACCATTAGCGATGCTGATATTGCGACTCTTAAAAAAGCGATTTTGGACTCAGACCTATCAACTCAAGAGTTGGTAGCAACGGCTTGGGCGTCTGCATCAACCTTCCGCGGATCAGACTACCGTGGTGGTGCCAATGGTGCGCGTATTCGTCTCGCTCCGCAGAAAGATTGGGAAGTAAACAACCCCAAACAATTAGCAAAAGTGCTTTCAACACTTGAAGGTATTCAAAGTGATTTCGGCGGCAATGTTTCTTTGGCTGATTTAATCGTGTTAGGCGGTAGTACGGCGATCGAAAAAGAGAGCGGTATTGATGTGCCCTTCTCTGCTGGACGTACCGATGCATCAGCAGAGCAAACCGATGCCGATTCTTTTGATGTTCTTGAGCCAAAGTTCGACGGTTTTCGTAATTTCAAAAACACCAAAGACCCAAGATCAACCGAAGCTCTATTGGTGGATAAGGCTCAGCTACTTACCCTGACTGCGCCTGAAATGACGGTATTAGTTGGTGGTTTGCGCAGTTTAAATGTTAATGCCGACGGATCAAGCCACGGTGTGTTAACTGATAAGCCTGGCACTCTGTCTACTGATTTCTTCAAAAACATTCTTGATAGTGGCATTGAGTGGAAAGCGACCGATGCATCTCAAGAAGCATTTGAAGGACATGACCGTGCATCAGGCAAAGTCAAGTGGACGGGAACCCGTGCGGACCTTGTGTTTGGATCGAACTCTATTTTGCGCGCCTTGGCTGAAGTCTATGCTGCGGATGATGCGAAAGAAAAATTCACTAGCGATTTTGTCGCTGCTTGGACTAAAGTTATGAACCTTGATCGTTTTGATTTAGCTTGATGCGATAGTTATAAAATTATTGTATCGCATGTCGTATAATAAAAGCGGCACAACTTAATTGTTGTGCCGTTTTTTTAACACACGAAAAATTTGAATTACATGGGGGTATAAATCATGACCCAACCTAGCTCACTTAAATAACCTTTTAGTACCAAGCATCAGGCATAGAAGCTTTTTTCTGAACAATAAAATCTTGTAAGGCACTGTCAATATTGGCATCCAATTCTGGCGCCTTATATTCCTCAAGCATTTTCTTCCATTGAGTGTTAGCACGTTTTTCCATATCAAGCGCTCCGTCTTTGGTCCATTGTTCAAATGAATTAGTATCGGCGAGTGGAGCATTGTAGTTGGCTGTACGAAAGTTTCGCATGGTGTGTTCGACACCCAGAAAGTTTGAACCGGGGCCTGCTTCTAAAAATGCATCGCAGGCGAGTTCATTTTCATTTATTTCCAAACCTTGGATTTGTCGATTGATTGCTCCGCAGTGATCCAAGTCCATCACAAATTTTTCATAGCCAATGGTTAAGCCGCCTTCTAGCCAGCCAGCCGATTGAAAGATAAAGTTTGCGCCGCCCATAACGGCAGGGCTCATGGTCTCAATAGATTCTTGCATCGCTTGCGCATCGGCGGACTTAGACGCGGTGAGATGCCCACCGCATCTAAACGGAATCTTAAGCCGACGACACAATTGAGAAATAGCCAGCGTTGCCAATGATGATTCAGGAGTACCGAAGGTGGGCGCGCCGCTTTTTAGATCCATGGTGGTTAAGAAACTGCCATACACTACCGGTGCTCCGGGGCGTACCAATTGTGAGAGCGCTATGCCGGTCATGGCTTCGGCATGTGCTTGGGCCACCAGTGCACCAATGGTGAGTGGAGACATTGCCCCGGCCAAGATAAACGGCGAAATCACATTGCCCTGATTTGCTTGCGCGTAAGCTCTCAGTGCCCCACTCATCACACCATCAAATACCAAGGGTGAATTGACATTGATATTGCCCTGTATGACTAGGTGCGTTTGCATAAACTCTTGCCCGAAGACGATTTCAGCCATTTTAAGTGAATCTTCTGCGCGCTCTGGTGCCGTTACTGAGCCCATAAAGGGTTTATCGGAATACTTAAGATGGGTATAAACCATATCCAAATGTCGTTTGTTAACCGGCACATCAACTGGTTCACAAACGGTGCCACTTTGGTGATGCAACCAAGGGCTCTGGTAGGTCAATTTTATAAAGTTCTGAAAGTCCTCAATCGTGCCATAGCGCCTACCTTTATCGAGATCAGTGACAAAAGGCGACCCATAGGCCGGTGCTAGAATTAAATTATTGCCGCCGAATTCAATATTATTGTCTGGATTTCGGGCGTGCATCGTATAGTTTGACGGCGCAGTAGAACATAGCTCTTTGAGCATGCCTGGTGCAAACTTGACGGATTCGCCGTCCACCTCAGCACCCGCCTCAGCGAACAAATCAAGCGCCACTTCATCATCTTGAATTATCACGCCGATATCGGACAATATCCATTCGGCGTGCCGTTCTATTTCGTCGAGGCGTTCTTCAGATAGGAGATCGTAACTGGCAGTTTTTCGCTTAAAATAAGCGGGATATTTAACTGCACCTGTGGACTGCGCGCCGCTTCTAGTCCGACGTCTGGGCCTTATTCTACGTTTTGTATTGTGTATGCTCATTGAGAGTCATCACGCATGTGTATTGGTTTTTTGCGGGTCGTAGAACGGGATATTTTCAATTTTTGCCGTTCCTGTGAAACCATCACTGCTACATGCAAGCTCCGCGCCAATTATGTTGTGCGAAGTTTGAACGCGCCCCAAAGCAATTGATTTATTCAAGCGATGGGACCATACAGGGCTGTTAACTAAGCCTACTTCGGTGCCATCCGTAGTGAGAATTTCGCCACCAGCCAAGGCATCACTATGATCAAAAGATAAACCTGCCAAGGTGAATCGCTCCTGACCTTTCGATGCCATAACGGCGTCTTTTCCACGATATTGGCTATTTTTGATATTGACGGTAAAACCCAAACCCACTTCCCATGGTGTTTCCGCGTCAGTCATATCGTAGCCATAAAATAACAAGTCCGCTTCTACGCGAATTTTGTCTAAGGCATCATACGAACACGCCATCACACCGTGATCTTTGCCCTCCCCGAGTATTTGATCCCAAACATCACAAACCGAATTAGCACCCAGAGTTATTTCATAACCACGCTCACCGGAATAACCGGTTCTGGAAATACGGCATGGGTGGCCAAAAAGTTTAGCTCGCGTATGGCCAAAATAGGCCAGACTGGATAAGTCGATAGGCGTATGTGCATTGAGTAGGTCCAAAGCTTTAGGGCCTTGAAGAGAAATATTATGAAGATCGTCATTCACTTCAATGTCGGCATTAAGGCCCTGTGCTGAATCCTCTAAACAAGTTAGGCTGTCTCCAGAGCCGTGACAGAAGAACCACTCGTTGTTGCCACAATTTGCGGCAATCGCATCATCAAGAACCGTACCCCTATCACTCAATATGGATGCATAGGCTGAAAAACCCTCCTTTACTCGAGTCATGTCTCTACTCATGCAATCATCGACGACTTGCAGTGCGTCGGCTCCACGGACAAAAACACGTTTTAAGGGCGACATATCAAAAAGACCTGCAGCCTCTCGTACGGCATCGTGTTCATCGTTCGCATTGGTGGTGTAAGACCAAGGTGAACCCATATCGTTCCAATCTTCCAGTCCAGAGCCAAGCTCTGTATGACGCGATGCTAGTGCGGATGTTCTGCTTGATTCTGACATTGCTTGTAAGCCCTCATTAGTTGTTAAAAATATCGTCTAATTTATTTTGACGTAATCTTCGTCAAAATAGTGGATTTGCTTTACAAGCAATCTATTATGAGATTTTATGATTGTCTAACCAGTAATTTTGTCACTTTAGTTTAAATAATTTAAACAAATGAATTTTCGTAACTTTAATTCTATTTCAGTATTTATCGTGGTTGCACGGCACATGAACATGGGCCGCGCTGCTGCTGAACTTAATTTGACCAAGGGCGCTGTGAGCTACCAGATCCAAAAATTGGAACAAGCCTTGGAATTCAACGTATTCGAGAGAGTCAACCGTCAATTAAGCCTTACCCAAGCAGGCGCGGCTTTGCTCAATACCAGCACCAAAGCCTATTCGGACATCGAGTTGGAAATTGCCCGTATTAAACACTCTCAAACCACGTCAATTTCGATAGGGGTCGCCACCTATTTTGCATCGCGGTGGTTATCGCCAAAGCTGATGAACTTTATGGATTTATGGCCAGAGATAAATCTGCGCATAAACCCATTGGTCGATTTAATTAATGTGGACAATAAAGACGTCGATTTATTGATTCGATGGGGAAAAGGCGAATGGCAAGACCCAAGCATGAGAGTTGAATTGATCTTAAAGTGCCCAGCGATGCTCACTGCCAGTGCCCGCCTTGGCCGTAAAATAGAAAAATTAGGAGTTGAATTGGTACTTAAAACCCATCCCTTACTGGATGATAGAGAAGGCAGCTTGGCTTGGCATGAATGGTTTGAAGCCGCTGGCATTGAAGAACACGCAGCATCAAAACGATTGGTAATACAAGACCCGAACGTACGCGCTCAAGCCGTTATTGATGGTCAAGGCTTGGCGCTTTATGACGACTTAATTACCGACGATATTAAAGCCGGACGACTGTATCAATTTACCTCAGTAAAATTAGACGAATACGGCTTTTACCTAATCTACCCAGAAACAGCTGGGTCTGACTCTTCCGTGATTAAATTTCGAGACTGGATTATCAACGAAAGTAATTAATGCGATTAACTTATTTGTTATAAACTTTGATCACAGACACTTTCTACAATAGACACTTACCAACAAACTATCGAGGAAAATAATATGTCAGCAATCATCATCAGTGCACTAGCGCTTGCCTTATTCCAATACGTAATTTTACCCGCATCTACAAAACTCAATGATATCGTCTGGCTAGTAGGCTCACGCGATGAAATCAACGAACCAACAATCATCCAAGCTCGAATGATGCGGGCCATCGCTAACTTGAAGGAAAGTCTGCCAGCATTTTTAGCCTTATGCTTGCTAGCGATGATTAAACAGGTTGATCTAACACAGTTAGGCTTAATTTGGATAGGATTGCGGGTTGTTTATATCCCCTGTTATTTATTCGGTATTAATCCGGTCAGAACACTCGTCTGGTTCGCTTCTATTGCTTGTTTAATTATGATGGCTATTAAATTGATTTAGTGGAATAAAAATGTCAAAAACTAATGAAACGTTTCTTCAATCAGTTGAGCGAACATTTGATCACGCTGCGGACTTAGTAGGAGTTGAACCTGGTCTTAGACACAAAATAAAGGTCGCCAACTCTACTTATACCGTTCGATTTGGGGTCGGCTTAAGGGACCAACTTTATACCTTCACCGGCTACCGATCGGTACATTCTGAGCACATGGAACCCGTCAAAGGTGGTATCCGCTATTCCCCTCATGCTGATCAAGATGAAGTAGAAGCGCTCGCGGCGTTAATGACCTATAAATGCGCCCTCGTTGAAGCGCCATTTGGCGGTTCAAAAGGTGCCTTGGTTATCGATCCAAGAGAGTGGAGTGACGCTGAACTAGAAAAAATTACTCGGCGGTTCGCCCAAGAGCTTTCAAAACGATCACTAATTAGCTCAGCTCAAAATGTGCCTGCACCCGACATGGGCACCGGTGAACGAGAAATGGCCTGGATCGCGGATGAATACAAAAGACTCAACCCTACTGAGCTTAACCCTTGGGCCTGCGTGACTGGCAAACCTGTCAACAAAGGCGGTATTCGTGGCCGTATTGAAGCCACCGGCCGTGGCGTTCAATATGCGTTGCGCGAAGCCTTTCGCCATCCACGCGATATAGAAATTGCGGGCATGAAGGGCTCCTTGAAAGGCAAAAAAATCATTGTTCAAGGTTTAGGTAATGTTGGTTATCACGCCGCTAAGTTTCTATCCGAAGAAGATGAATCGATTATTATTTGTGTAATGGAACACGATGGTGCCGTTGTCGACAAGAATGGTATTAATATAGAGCAATTACATAATCACATTTTAGACAATGGCGGTGTCAAAGGTTATGCAGCTTACACCGAAAACTCAAAAAGTTGCTTGGAGATGGAATGCGATATTATGATTCCGGCGGCTATGGAAGGCGTAATCAGTATAGAAAACGCCAATGATATAAAAGCAAAAATGATCATCGAAGCCGCCAATGGTCCCATTACCTATAGCGCCGATCAAATACTACGCGAACGCGGATGTGTCATTATTCCTGACTTGTATGCCAATGCGGGTGGCGTCACAGTCTCGTATTTTGAATGGGTTAAGAATATCGGCCATATTCGGTTTGGCCGATTGCAACGCCGTCAAGAAGAACGTAAAACCAACCTGATGATTAGCTCTATTGAAAAAATGGTAGGTAAATCGTTTCCCACGGAAGCGATGGAGGAACTTGTTGCTGGCCCTACCGAAATTGACTTAGTAAGATCCGGTCTCGATGACACCATGCGCGAGGGCTATCAAGTTATTAGTGAGAAATGGCACAGCGACGAACGCATTCCTGATTTGCGCACTGCCGCTATGATGATCGCTCTGGAACGGGTTGTTGGTGCCTATGTCTCCTTAGGTATTTAGCTTTTATAATATCAAACTCCCGAAAAACTCAAGCTCACTATAAGTTCAAGCTGGGCCGGTCAGCCAAGTCGGTTCGCCAACGAATTAAATGGTCATGCTGCCCTTCTTGTGGCTTTACTTTGACAATGCGTGCGAAATCAACCGCCACCACCGCAGAAATATCAGCCATAGAGAAATAATCCGTCGCAATAAATTCTCTGTCTTCAAGATGCGCATTGAGTGCATTAAAAAAGGCTTTCAGGCGAGTCAGACCACGTTCCGCAAGTTCCGGAATTTGTGCGTAGTTAGTGGCACCCGTAATCGCGCGATCTTTCATCATAGGAGACGAATTACGCAATGCTTCGGCTACCGCCATCAGGGATCCAGACTCTATTTTTGAATTCCAAGAGGCAATTAGGCCTTTTTCAGCGTCGCTGATGCCGAGTAATGGTGGGTTTGGAAAGGCGCTCTCTAGGTAAGCAGCTATACCCGAATTCTCTGTCAAAATAGTTCCATCATCCAGTTTAAGAACAGGCACCGTGCAAGACGGATTAATTTCTTTAAAATCGTCTGATAATTGCTCAGCTTTTAAGAGATCAACATGAATGACCTCGTGAGGCGCTTGTTTTTCATGTAAAAATATCCTCGCTCGCCGGGGGCTCGGCGCTGTTAGGCAATCATAAAAAATCATCTATCTCTCCATTCAAATTAAATATAAAAGTGTCTAAATAAGACGGCAAAGCTTGTAACTACTTTAGACTTAGATTTTAACACTCCCTCTGTGATGCAGCACTCTCGAGCACTATCCAAAGCAAATATGCCAACCTCTGTAGATTACCGTAATTCGTGTTTTTATACATTATGTATAGAAAAAAACATTATTAATAGAATTTATCTATATATTAAATTGTTTTAAACAATAAAACCAATTGACAGATTGTGTTGGCGAGCCCTGTCTATATACCTGAGGACAATTGAAATTTAACCACGAGGTATCAAATCATGAAAAATCTAATTAAATTAACAGTATTGTTGGCCGCTACATTTCTCGTTACAAACCAGGCTGTAGCAAAATCCGTTTCTAAGAATATTAGTCAGGCACCTGAGATTGCTGCTTCTTATAGTCAAGTGCAAAGTGACTTAGCGAAACACATCGGCGTCAATGTGCGTTGGGGGGGTCAAGTTATTGGCACTAATAAGTTAGACAAGGTAACCCGAGTTACCCTGCTTTCGTATCCACTTGATGCAAAGGGTAAGCCTTCGGTCAATCAGGCGGTTACTGGTGAAGTATTTGCGGTGAATTTTAATAAGGAAACGCTACCTAAGAGATTAGCAGTAGGAAACTTTGTAACCGTTTATGGGACCGTCAATGGAGGCGTCAAGTTAGTCAATGGCCCACTGGAAACGATCGTACCCGTGATTGCATCTCAAGAAGCTAAAAAGTGGAAAGCACGCAGTATTGCTGGCCTTAACCGAAATAGGTTTGCTTCAGACAGGATAAGGTATTACAACTCACTCGGCTTTTCAGGCAGTCGATTTGGATTTGCCGGTAGTCGATTTAATCGATTTGGATTTGCCGGTAGTCGATTTGGATTCGGCAGTAGCCGATTTGGGTTTGGCAGCAGTAAATTCGGTTTCGGTGGTCGCGGGTTTTCAAAATTCAGTCGATTCGGCCGTTTTTAAAAACGATGAGTTATAGGTTAAGAATCAAGATGTAAAATTTAGACAATAGTTCTCTTAGCTTTCCTAAAAGCCTTGCTTAACCGCAAGGCTTTTTTTATGTTTAAAAATATGAATATAGTTATGGTAGCCATGATGTCTTGTGTGTTGATGTTTGCTGGATGCTCTGCGCAGCAAAGCAAGGCTGAACCCAGTATTTCTATTACAGTAGACGCAGAAATGCTTGAGCAAGGTCAAGTGGTCATTAATTCAGTATTTGATAATCCGGGGCCTGATGCAGTCACATTTTTACCTTGGGGCACACCCTTTGAGTCGATGCTTTCAAGCCCCTTTTTGGTAATCAGTAAGCAAGTTTCAGATGAGCTGCTTACCGTGCCCTACGAAGGAATTATGATTAAACGGGCTCCTCCTCAAAACCACGATTATTTAACAGTCAATTCTAGACAAATGGTGAGCAGTCGCTTAGATATCACTAAAAGTTACAGATTTTGTCGAGGCCTACCCTATATTATTAGTTATGCAGGCCCTTTGTTGACTCTAGATGATTATAAAACTAACTCAAAAATATCTATTGCAAAGGCAACCGCGAAATTTAGTACTGGAGATTCGTTTCCGCTCTGCGATCCTATAGAGTAAGCGCCTCCTTTCCAATTGGAGCCAGTGTTTTTAGTTATGTGGAAAATCAAACAAATCTCTTTGTTTTTGAATTTGTGCCTGGTTTTGGGGGCTTTGTTTGTTATCACTCCGACTTATGCAGGTGCAGGGGCCCATTTGCCGCATGGTATCGCCGTTACTATTCAACCGGCAAAATCAACTTTTGGCGCCGCTGATTCCCTCTCTGTAAGCATTCGCTATACCAATATTTCTAACTCATCTATTCGTTTTCTTACCCGAGGTACGGCACTAGAGAATGAGATAAATGAAAATTTCCTAACTATTAAGTATCAAGGCCAGCCACTTGTTTATACAGGACGCCATGTAAAAAGATTGCCGCCCACTGATAGTGATTATATTTCTCTTAGCCCTGGACAAAGTGCCAGCGGCACTATTGATTTAGCCTCTGGCTACCCAATGTTCGAAAAAGGGATTTATGAGATTAGCTATAAAAACGTAGAATTGAATTTTAGTAGCGCGTTGTCCAAATCTAGCAATGCCGTTTCTATGGAACTCACGCAGGATCGTTTGATTCAAGCTCAAGCACGGACACCCAATATCGACGGTTCATGCAATGCTACTCAGCGCGCGCAAATCACCGAAGCGCTGGGTATAGCAGAGAGAATCGCAATCTCTGCCAGAGATGCACTAAGGAGCGCACCGGTAGAGCTGCGTCCGACTGCACGCCGTTATACCGAATGGTTTGGCCAATTTTCTAGCGCACGATACGCTACTGCGCAAACTGCCTTTGACAGAATTGCCAGTGCGCTTTCAAATCAGACTATTGGCTTTGATTGCACTTGCAACATTAGTAATAGAGAAAACGTATTTGCATTCGTATTTGCAAATGATCCATTTAATATGAATGTGTGTCCGGTATTTTTTCGTGTTCGCCCAAGTGGCACGGATTCTCGTTCCGGCACCATTGTGCACGAGATAAGTCACTTTAACGTGGTTATTGGCAGTGACGACTTTCAATCGGCTTTAAATCAAAGTGGCTCGCGACAACTCGCTAATTCCAACCCTTCGGCCGCGATCCGCAATGCCAATGCTTTTGAATACTTCGCTGAGAATACACCGTTCTTACCAATGCCGACTGCCGCTGATCTACCATCGCCCCCGGATTTGACGATTAGCTCAATAAGTAGCTCAGATCAAAACCCGAGGGTTGAAGATATTGTTAGCCTCACTGCGGCAATAAGAAATGCGGGAGAAAGCCAATCTTCCAGCACCTCAGTAACACTAAGGTTGTCCACTGACGCGCAGATAACCACCAGTGATACGCAAATTGAGCAAGGCTCAATACCTGCTCTAAGCTCGGGGGCGATCTTTAACTTCCAAACTAATTTTGAAGCGCCTGATCAACCAGGACAATTTTTTATTGGTGTTTGTGTATCTTCAGTCAGCGGAGAAACCAATACCGGTAACAACTGCTCAGAGGCCGTGCCATTATTAGTAGACCCATCACCTCCGGATCTTGTGGTTGGCGCAATAAGCAGCACCGATCAAAATCCAACCGTTGATGACCCCGTAAACGTAACGGCAGTGGTAAGTAATATTGGCGAAAGCGAATCCGCTAGCACTCAAGCCACTTTAAGACTGTCCAACGACGCATTAATATCTACCGACGATGAACAAATAGGCCAAGGCTCCGTGCCCACACTAAATTCTGGAGCGAGCTTTAGTTTCCAGACCAGTTTTGTTACGCCAGACAGGCCTGGTCAATTATGGATTGGCATTTGTGTAACGTCGGTGAGTAGCGAGATAACTACTAACAATAACTGCTCGACGGCGGTTCCACTATTGATCGAGGAACGACTAGATTTCATTCCTCCAATATTGTTTCTACTGCTCGATGAAGACCCCAACTAACTGTGAGCATTATTCGTAAAGTCAGCCTTTACCAGCCTGAGGATTGTTTACGCGCTCGTAGACTATATAAATAGGCCTCATCGCTTTTCCATCTTCATCTATCAAATTGGATGGTCCTTTGTAAAACGCGAGCTGCTTGGTATCTTTGTAATACCCTAATTCAATTTCCGGTGCCAACACGCGTAACAGCTTGCTGGTAACATTCATTGAAAACATGACTAAATCATCACTCTCCATTACCTCAGCCGCAATGCTATCGGTGGTGTCGGTACGAGCCATCACCATATTGATAGTGCGTTTCTTTGCTGGCATTGCAAGATCGAAGGTCACTTTTTCACCGTTTAACAAAGTTTGCCAATTGCGGCTAACTACGTTGAACAAACCAGCGTCGACAATTACGTCTTTGCTCGACTTCAAGGCAAATTCTTTACTACTTGTTTTGTTATTTTTTGTACTTGAGTAGCTTATAAAACCAGGCGCTCTAACTAGTTTACTCGCCACTCCAATTTTGCTTTGTTTAAATTCAAATTCAGTGACTCGATCCTGCTCAAAACGCACTACTTTTTGTGCAATCACCTCACCTTTAGGATCTCGGTAACTACTGGTCATAGATGCATTGCCCGGATCTTGGTTGAAAATATGATTCTCAGCATATAGATACACTTGTGTTTTTGCATCATAGGCTTTCCCCACTAAAGTACTACTAAGGCTAGCTACAGCAGATAAGTTGATACTTAGAGATACTAGAGCACTGAGACCGATCAGTATTACTTTAGTGTTTTTCATTACTAAATTGCATCTTGTTAGTGTGTTCAATGGGAGCCATTACTATAGCCAATGCTTATGAGTGTGCCGTGAACCAATAATAGTTCTACAAAGTGCCCTATTTTTTCTTGATAGCGCTAATGCCTAAATGCTATTAGTTTTACTTTTCATTGCGCTATGGTTGGTTTTTCTTGAGTTTCTTTTTTCAAATACAGGCACAATGTGCGTTAAAGACCCTCAAATAACTGAGGGCTTTGAGCTTCGATAAAACTTTAGGCTTAAGCGAAAATATATACTTTAAATAATAGGTTTCTAAAAGAATGAGTGCAGAGATTAGAAAATTAGTACATTACCAAGAAACTGTTTTCATTGAGGGTTATAAAAAAACAGCAACGCCCTGGCAACAATTTGGTGTGGCCGCCGTGATTAATAACCCGTGGGCGGGTCGATATGTTGACGATCTGGGCACTGAAATTAATCAATGTGCGCCTGGGCTAGGAGAATTGCTGACTAATGAAATTGTATCTCTAGCCAACGGCGCCGACAAAATTGAAGCGTACGGTAAAGCCGCTGTGGTTGGTGGTCTGGGAGAAATTGAACATGGTTCCGGCATGATTCATACACTTAAATTTGGCAATTTTTACCGTGAAGCATTGGCTGCAAAAAGCTATCTATCCTTTACCAACACCCGCGGTGGAGAAAATGCAGCAATCATGATCCCTATGATGCATATTCACGATTTAGGCATGCGCTCGCATTATTTAACTCTGCAGTTCTCAATACCCGATGCGCCACGCCAGGACGAAATAGTCATTGCATTGGGCGGTGCATCTGGAGGCAGACCACATCATCGCATTGGTGATCGATATCAAGACTTGAAAGAGATGGGGCATGATCTAGATAACCCTGCTTCTGTAAAGGACTAATTTGAATTGATACCTTCTTTTGATAAGCTGATTTCCGAATGTGGTATTAGTTATCACCGGCAAGGGTATGGACCGCTATTAGTGCTCATTCATGGCGTTGGTCTACGGGCTGAAAGTTGGTATCGGTATCCCGAACTATTAAGCCAAGACTTTGATCTTATTATTCTTGATCTTCCCGGGCACGGCGATAGCCGCCCTCTTTCGATTGAAAATCACTCTGCCTCACTGACAATGTATGCTCAATCTATTAGTAACTTTGTACTAAAAATCACTCAACAACCCTTTTATATTTGCGGACATTCACTCGGTTCTTTAATAGCCATTGAAATGACCGCGACCCTCGGCAAAAGAGTAAGTGCTTTGGCGGCCTTAAACGCCATTCATGAGCGCAACGACAATGCTCATCTCGCTGTACAAGCACGGGCAAAACAATTGCGTGACAGCGATGTTGTTATCGGCGTAGAGGATACCGTAGAACGATGGTTCGGAAAAAATCCAGATGCTCAACAAAAAAATCATGCCAGACTCTGTAGTTATTGGTTGAGAAATAATAATTTAGAGGGTTATGCTACTGCCTATAAAACATTTGCAGAACAGCGAGGACCTTCGAAAGACACACTAAAATCAATTTGCTGCCCCAGCCTGTACATGACGGGCGATCTTGATTTAAATTCTTCTTCAGAAATGACACACGCGCTAGCAAAACACAGTTCGCCGCACAGTAAAGCCTTGGTAGTTGAAAATGCGGGACACATGATGCCATTGAGTCATGCTAAAGAAGTTAGCCGTGAATTGATAAAACTTAAAAGTATTTAGACACAGATAGATTCAACGTTATGACATCTTCATCCACAAAAACAATAGAACCAAAAGAGTTGCGCAAGGCGTTTGGCACATTTATGACAGGTGTCACTGTGGTAACCACTATTGATTCAGCGGGCACGCCTATTGGTTTCACTGCGAATTCATTTACTTCAGTGTCACTCGACCCTCCTTTATTGCTGGTTTGTCCAGCGAAGTCTTTGTCGAGCTTTGAAGTCTTTAATAACTGTAGACACTTTCAAGTAAACATATTGGCCCACAATCAAGAGGCTATATCAAACATATTCGCATCCAGCCAAGAAGACCGCTTTGCTCAAATTGATTGGACTCCTGATCAGCATGGCAGCCCTAAAATAACGGGTGTGCTAGCTTCGTTTAGCTGTTCGCGTGAACAAAGCATAGATGCTGGGGATCATATTGTTATGCTCGGCAAGGTAGTGGACTTTGAAGTCAATGGTGGACAAGGCTTGGGCTATGGTGACGGTGGTTACTTCAACTTAGATATGGAACGTAAGGCCACTGAGTTACAAACTCATACAGATTCAAAACAAGTGGTTGCGGGCGCCTTAGTTGAACATAATGGCAAATTACTTTTGGTAAAGAGCAGCTCCGCTAAAGGTTGCGAACTATGTCTACCCCAAATCGAATTACAAGACGATCAACCCAGTTTCGATATCGTTAAGCAGCATCTAACAAATACTTTAGGAGTTGCGGTTAACGTCGGGCGCGTCTTTTCAATTTTCGATCATGAAAATAGTAATAAATCATCGATTTACTATCGAGTTTCTCTCGATCATGACTTGCCTGACAGCTTTACTAGCGGGTGGTTTCATACATTGGATGAAGTGGCGGCTCTATCTTTTACATCACGCGCCACCAACGTCATGATAGAGCGTTATATCTCAGAGCGAAAATCGGGCAATCATGGTTTGTATATCGGCACCGATGCTACTGGCACCACTCACAAAATAACGGGGGCGTAAATGAAGTTCTCTCTTTTTGCTCACATGGAGCGCGTAGACAACAAATTATCTCAGGCGCAACTCTACGAAGAATTCATTCAACTGTGTCAAATAGCTGACCAAGGTGGTATGTGCACCATTTGGACTGGCGAACATCATGGAATGGATTTTACCATTGCTCCTAACCCATTTATTAGTTTAGTCGACATCGCTAATAAAACTGAGAATGTGCGCTTGGGTACGGGCACCGTTGTGGCGCCATTTTGGCACCCCATAAAACTGGCAGGCGAAGCAGCCATGACTGACCTAATTACGGATGGTCGCTTGGAATTAGGATTGGCGAGAGGCGCTTACAGTTATGAGTATGAGAGACTGCTCCCGGGTCTCGATGCGTGGCAAGCTGGGCAGCGTTTACGTGAAACCGTACCGGCTATAAAGAAGCTATGGCAAGGCGACTATCAACACGAAGGCGAATTTTATCAATTCCCTAGCACTTCGTCGTCACCTAAACCATTGCAAAAAGGTGGCCCGCCCATTTGGCTTGCCGCTAGGGACCCTAATACGCATGAATTTGCTTTAGAGAATGATTGCAATGTTCAAGTAACCCCATTGTGGCAAGGCATGGAGGAAATTGAACAACTTATGAAAAACTATGAAGCCGCCAAGGCCACATCAAAAAACACCGATTCAAAAGTTATGCTATTGCAACATGGCTACGTGGCGAAAGATCAAGCTGACATTGAAGAAGCACTAACATCCATTAACCGATTCTATTGTTATTTCGGTTCTTGGTTTCTTAACAAGCGCCCCGTCTCTCAAGGACTACTTGCGGAGTTGAGTGAACAAGAAATGCAAGCTATGGAAATGTACACACCCGATAAGCTGCTTAATAATATGCCAATTGGCACCGCTGAAACGGTGGTGGAACGAATAAAAATTTACGAAGGCTTGGGTTATGACGAATTTTCCTTTTGGGTTGACTCAAGCATGAGCTTTGCACGTAAGCGCGATTCGTTAGAGCGTTTTATCAATGACGTCATGCCACATTTTTAACGTGCCGTATAAGAACTATCTTAAAATATGAACATCTATGACTAAGCAACCACATTTTCAGCTGTACATTAACGGCGAATTTAGAGCGGGCGACAAGCAGCAAACGATGTCGTCTACTAATCCCGCCAATGGTCAGACATGGGCCAGCTTTGATTGCGCCAGTGCAATCGATGTAGAGCATGCAGTACAATCTGCAAAGTCGGCTCTCAGCGCTCCCGGCTGGGCTAAGGCCACCGCCAGTCAGCGCGCTAAATTGATCTATAAATTGGCTGATCTGGTAGAGCAAAATGCCAAAGAGCTTGGCGAAATTGAAACTCAGGATAGTGGTAAGTTGCTGAGCGAAACTGCCGCACAAACTGGCTACGTTGCTGATTACTATCGCTACTATGCGGGGCTAGCTAACACCTTGGAAGGCACCGTAATTCCTATCGACAAACCGGATATGCACGTTTATACAACGCGCGAACCCATTGGCGTGGTCTGCGCAATTCCGCCTTGGAATGCGCAAATGTTTTTAACTGCTACCAAATTGGGTCCCGCTTTGGCCGCGGGCTGCACGGTGGTGATTAAAGCCAGTGAAATAGCACCCTGCCCTATGCTTAAGTTTGCGGAGTTAATACATCAAGCGGGTTTTCCTGCTGGTGTGGTGTCAGTGATAACCGGTGATATCGAACAATGCGCCATTCCCCTGACATCGCACCCCGATATAGACAGAATTGCATTTACTGGCGGACCTGATACCGCACGGCAGGTGATTCGAAATTCAGCTGAAAACTTCGCCGTAACGTCTTTAGAATTGGGTGGCAAATCGCCAATTATGGTGTTTGAAGATGCCGATCTTGAAAGCGCAGCTAATGGCCTTATTGCCGGCAATTTTGGCGCATCTGGCCAATCCTGTGTAGCTGGCTCTCGAGCGCTAATCCACCGCAGTGTTTATGATGAACTGCTGGCCAAATTAATGGCTAAGTCCAAGGATATTATTGTCGGTGATCCACTGAATGAAAATAGCCATATGGGGCCGCTGTGCACACAAGCTCAAGTTGCTCTAGCAGAAAAGACCATTGCCAAAGCCATCGAACAAGGCGCGACTGTAAAATTGGGAGGTGCCAGAATTGACGGCAACGGTGAACTGGATGAAAAACTGCAGAAAGGTAATTATTTCCAACCCACCATTGTTGAATGTCCCAATACCGACATAGCAACCTTAGAGACCGAATTTTTCGGCCCAGTTATGTCACTTGTTGCTTTTGATACCGAAGAACAAGCCATTGCCATTGCGAACGACAGCAAATTCGGTTTGGGTTCAGGCATCTTTACCCAAAACCTTGCACGTGCCCATCGGGTATCAAAACAAATTCGTTCCGGTATCTGTTGGGTTAATACCTATCGCGTTATTTCGCCCTATGCGCCGTTTGGCGGTTTTAATCAATCAGGTTATGGGCGTGAAGCAGGATCGGAAGCTCTACTGGACTATACCCGCACCAGGACAACTTGGATCAATCTCTCAGATGACCCCATGGCTAACCCATTCGTAATGCGATAACGTTTTTGCCCCGAGCTTAGAAACTCTAATACTATTCAGTAAAAATATGTCGAACCAGAAAAATCATGTACTAGAGATTCAAGTTGATCAACAAGGCTTTTATCGTGGCTTTAATAAATTCGTCGCTCTTAGCTCCAAACTTATCATTGCCGCCATTGTAATTTGGGCGGCTACCGACCCTGAAGGGGCCGGTAAGGTTTTAAACGATATGAAAAATTGGTCGTTTGAAAACTTAAATTACTATTACAACTGGGTGGTTGGATTCTTCATTTTAGTTTGCCTGTTGGTGGCTGTATACCCAAAATGGGGTCGCCTAAAACTGGGTAAAGAAGGGAGTCAGCCAGGCGAGGGTGAACCAGAGTTTTCAAATTTCTCATGGTTTTCCATGATGTTTGGTGCTGGTATTGGCATTGGCATGCTGGGCTTCGCGACTGGTGAGCCCATTACCTATATGGATGACAATCCAGCTATTCGTGCCAGCACTCAAGAGATTACTTCTATTCTCACTAAAGCTGAAATACCCTTATCTGAAAATGAAAATGTTTGGACTGTATATCGAGAACAAGTTGCGATCGGCAATTTACCTGAGTTTTCAGGTTCAAGAAATATCAAAAACCTGGTCGAACCGCGAACGCACTCTACCGTTGCTACGGTTTTCCGATATGAATTCTTGCACTGGGGAATCAGCGCTTGGTGTTGTTATGCATTGGTAGGCATCTGTCTGGCCTTCTTTGCCTATAGAAAATCTCTACCTCTGACAGTTCGTTCAACCTTAGTGCCTCTATTCGGCCAACGTCTCAGCGGTCGGCTCGGTGACATTGTTGATATCACCGCCGTGGTTGCAACTATATTAGGGATATCGCAAACCATCGGTCTTGGTCTAAGCACCTTTGCCGCAGGCGTATATAATATTACCAGCTGGCAATGGCTGGTTGTTGAGGGCGCCACTACTGAACCAACCCTCGCTGCCCTGCTACTTGCACTGGCAATAGTAATGCTGTGCTCTATCGTTTCAGCTCTATCCGGGGTGGGTAAGGGAATTAAATGGCTTAGCAATATAAATATGGTGTTATCGTTCGGTTTATTGGCATTCTTTTTATTGTTTGGTTCTACTTTGTTCTTTTTATCCATTTTAGGAACTGGCTTGGTGGATTATTTACTGCATCTACCGGTCTTAACCTTCTATGTTTTCCCAACTCAAGAACCTGGAAGCCCAGGTGAATGGCAAGCCTGGTGGTCGATTTTTTACTGGGCATGGTGGATTGCTTTTGCGCCGTTTGTGGGAATGTTTTTAGCCCGTATATCAAAAAATCGGAGCATTCGCGAATTCGTCGTTGGCGCCGTTTTAGCCCCCTCATTTATGTGCTTCATATGGTTTTCTTTGCTTGGTGGCACCGCCATCGATCTAGAATTGAGTGGTATAGCGCAGGGTAGTATCTATGCTAAAACCCTGACCGCACAATTATTTGAAGTCGTAAATGTACTACTAAATTCATGGCTGGCTACGGTCATGTCGATATTGATAGTTATCCTACTGCTCACTTATTTAGTGACCTCTGCCGATTCCGCCGCACTGGTCGCAAATATAATAAGCGCAGGTGGTGAAACTGAGCATGCACCTAAAACGCAAATCATAATCTGGGGGTTTCTGATTACCGCCGTGGTGGCTGCCCTGCTGGTCGCTGGTGGCCTTGACTCGATTCAAGCTGCAATGATTATTGGAGCTATTCCTTTCTCGTTTATAATGCTGTTAATGGGTATTAGTTTGATAAAAGACCTGTGGAGCCTTAAAGATTAAAAACCCACCCAACTTCCGATACTATTTGTGGACCAAATTCGCGTTCCTCTGCTGCCTAGTGGGTGCGTTGCAAAGTTGTGATTTTCAAACCAGTACTGAGTTAAGTGGCGGTAATAAAAAAGAGCCTGCACTGACGTCTCCATCTAACGCTCGTCAATCAAAAACTACGCTTTACATCAACGGCACTATCTGGACGGGTGTAGCCGATGCGCCAGACGCCTCTGTGATGGCTATTACTAGTGGCAAAATTAGCTATGTCGGCAACGATTCATCTAAGATAAAAAATCCTGTTGAGGTCATTGATCTTAAAAATCAATTTGTTACTCCTGGATTGATTGATAATCACACTCATTTTATTGAAGGTGGTGCTGGTTTAGCGGCGGTGCAACTGCGAGATGCCAGCACGCCCGAAGAATTTTCTAGACGGATTGTAGACTTCTCCAAAACACTCGCTCCTGAGGAATGGGTATTGTTTGGCAATTGGGATCACGAACAATGGGGCGGCGAGCTACCCAACAAGGCTTGGATCGATACACAAACACCTAACACTCCCGTGTTTGTAATGCGCTTAGATGGCCATATGGGTTTCGCTAATTCTGTGGCACTCAAACTCGCGGGCATTAACAGCGACAGTGAGCAACCAACTGGTGGTGAAATTGTTCGCGATAAAAATGGTGAACCCACTGGTGTACTCAAAGATACCGCCTTAGAACCTGTGCTATCGGTAATTCCACAAGCGAGCGATGGAGAATTGTTAAAAGCGATTGAGGCGGCGCAAAATCATGCATTACGGCTGGGGCTTACACAGGTGCATGTCATGTCGGCTAATCCAACTGAAACCAATATTTTTCGGGCTTTTAAACTCGCCGACCAAAACGGCTTATTAAAAATAAGAGCTAGGGTTTATACCCCCATTGAAAATTGGCAAAAAGCACTTGAGTCTCGACCGGACGCTAATTACTCCAGCAAATTACTAAGCTGGGGTGGCTTTAAAGGTTTAACCGATGGGGCATTGGGATCCTCAACGGCATGGTTCCATGAGCCCTATTCTGACGCACCAGATAGTAATGGTTTTCCACTTATCCGACCCGCAGAGTTAGGTGAGATGGTCGCCCTTGCTGACCAAGCCGATATAAAACTAGCGATTCATGCGATTGGCGATAAGTCTATCGACGAGGCGATAAGCGTTATGCGCGAATCCGCCGGTGAAGACATTGAATCTAAGCGTTATAGAATTGAACACTTTCAGCACCCAACCCGCTTGGCGATAAAAGCTGCAGCTGACAGCGGGATTATTGCGTCGATGCAGCCTTATCATGCTATCGACGATGGACGATGGGCAGAAAAACGTATTGGTGAAAATCGAATCAAAACCACCTATGCCTTTAGATCAATTTTAGAGGCAGGAGGTAAATTGAGTTTTGGTTCAGACTGGCCCGTAGCATTACTCAATCCGCTAACTGGTATTTATGCGGCAGTGACCCGTGCGACACTGGACGGAGCCAATCCTGATGGCTGGCAACCCCAAGAAAAAATCAGTGTGGAGCAAGCTTTGAGCGCCTATACCCTTGCCAATGCCTATGCGGGTTTTGAGGACAATGTTGCTGGATCCTTAGAAGTAGGCAAGCGTGCTGATTTCGTCGTTTTTAAGCAAGACTTAAGAAAGATAGATGCCAACACAATTCCTAACGTAGCCGTTACAATGACCATCATTGACGGAAAAATGGAATATCAATTATTTGAATAAATGCGATTTGATCTTTGCTTTTTTTGTTCAACTGGCGGTATGCTAATCAAAAGAGAAGGCTCTCTTTGTTAATTGGGAAACAGATTTTCGGAAAATTGTGTTATTCAAATCAGCATTAATTAATATTGGTCAGCTCGATCTATATAGAAGACATCTAGTTTTGGCTATGGTCGGAGCGGTTTTGACTCATCTTTTGTTATTTTACAGCGGTCATTTGGTGCTTAGTAGTTTCTCGATTCCCTCTGATGCTAGCCGCGCATTGATGTTAACGCTCGATTCCAGCCTTGTCGACGGTATTCGGGAAGATCAAAAAGATTCCGAAACTATTAACAAGGCCGAAGTTAGTGTCGCTAAAAGCGTCAAGCAGGCACCTATCCCTGAAGATGTGAAACCGGCTACAGCAGCACGATCGACTAATACTGATCAAAAGAAAGTTTCTGAGCAACTACAAGTATCAGATACGCCTGTTGTTGATGTTGACGAGTCTTTATTAACGCCCGCTGAGGATTCTGCAGAAGAGATCGCTGAGGATTCTTTATTAACGCTCGCTGAGGGCTCTTTAGAAGAGATCGCTGAGGATTCTTTATTAACGTTCGCTGAGGGCTCTTTAGAAGAGATCGCTGAGGATTCTTTAGAAGAAAACGCTGAGGATTCTTTAGAAGAAAACGCTGAGGGCTCTTTAATAACGCCCGCTGAGGGCTCTTTAGTAACACCCGCTGAGGGCTCTTTAGAAGAAACCAGGGTTTTGACTTCTCTGGAGAGTGAACTATCTATTCCGCAGTTAGCCGCTGCTCCAAAATCGACAGAGGTAAGCCAAAGCTCTGCCACTGAGACTCCAGTGACTCAAGTTTCAGTGACTAAGAAACAACAAAAAATGTTGGAACGAAAAATTACAAAATTCGCGAAGCAAATTGAATCGGGTACAACCGCTCAAGCCGTAAGCTGGGAGCACAAAGGCCAAACCTATGTTGCGAATTTCACGCATTTTCCCGCGGCCGACGAAATGGAGATGGATAAAATTGAAGTTGAGGTGGCCACAGAACAGGATGGACATAAACTAAGCAAGAAAATGAAGATGAAGAAATTGGCGTTTTCAAACTTTGCCCAATTTGTAAATCAGTGGGATCAGCAAGTTACCATTCATGATGATGAATTGGATGGCCGCTTCCACTCCAATTCAAAAATATTATTGGCGCCCAATCGAAAAGCCACACCTTTATTTTTTGGCAAAGTCACAACATCATCTCATCGAGTCGAAATTGATGCGATTGGCAAACGCACGCATAAAAAGAATATGTTTCTCGGTGGTTTGGAAACTGGCGTTAAAAAGATTCGAATGCCACAGCCTAAGCTCTTATACGATGACCAGCCATTGGATGAAAATTCCAAGACTTACTTTTATGAACAAGATACCCGTATTGTCTTTACCATCGATGGTCGTTATACGGCGCACAGTTTAAACAAATCGGGCGATACGGAAACGTCCACAGAAATTATTATCGGCAACGCACCGATTTATATATACTCTACCGCGCAAGCCAAACTCTATGTTGGTGGCACCCTTAATGGCAAGGTCTTATTGTACTCACCCAAAGGTATCGTGATTGAACAATCTTTAGTTTACGCCGAATCAGATACCACTGAGCCACATGATAATTATTTAGGCATGGTATCTGATAGAGATATCGTCATTGCCGATGCGAAAGTTACTGGTCCAGGCGATTTACAAATAGATGCATCCATTTACGCCAAACGACAATTCAAAGTAAAAAATTACACCAGCAAACACGCTGGCACGCTAAGAATTTTTGGTAGTGTATCTGCGGGCACCATGAGTGCGACCGAGCCCCGTTATGCAACCAACATTACCTTCGATAAACGACTCGAGGATAGTCGCCCACCCAACTATCCAGTGAGCGATCGTTATGAGCTAGCACTGGCTGAACACGACTGGCAAGTAGAGAAAAATGAAGAAAGCAATGAACAAAGCAATGAACAAAGTTCAGATACGGTGATTACGCCACCGCAATAGCAAATTCTCAAATGCAAACAAATGGAGCTAAATATTTTTTAGCAGTCTTAAGGCATCATAGATGGCGGCATGCGTATTGCGCGCTGATACTGCATCACCAATTCTAAATAATTGAAAATTCCCTTCTTCTGTCGTTTCAGATGTAGCGCTTGATGTCTTATTAATAATCTGCGGACGACCATCAATAAGGGCTTGATAGTCGACTTGACCTCTATTATTAGATCGATCTTTCAATTCGAAATAAAGTTCGTCAAGCGGCAGTGTTCCATCATTAACTATAATTTGATCGTAGTTGTTAGAATAACAATGGTCACTATAATCAGTACCAATGGTCGCCACCAATTCACTCCCACGCTTCTCCACCGCTTGCAAACGGCGTGTGACAGTAAAGACTACTTCCTTGTCTTGCAATGCACGCATATACGGCACTAAATTCATACCCATAACCTCGGGAGAGAACGTTCTATCGTAAGTCATAACTTCAACCTTGGCACCACTGTTAGCAGCCACTTCAGCCGCCTGCAATGCAGGATGGTCACCCGAGTTGTCATAGATAAGAACATTTTTTTTAGGTAATAGATCACCAGAAATAATGTCCCAAGTGGAATCAAGTAATTCATTACCTTGTTTGAACATGTTGGTGTGCGGTAAACCACCTGTGGCAATAATAACCACATCAGGGCTTAAGGCGAGGACATCTTGAGCATCCGCATAGACATTAAAATTAAATTCAACGTCACGCGCCGCGCATTGAGCCATACGCCAATCAATAATACCAAGCATGTCACGACGCCTAGGGGACTTTGCACAAAGCAAAACCTGTCCACCCGCTTGCGGCGCCGCCTCCATAACTTTTACTTGATGTCCTCGCTCAGCAGCGACTCTTGCCGCTTCTAATCCAGCAGGGCCCGCGCCGATAATTACCACTTTCTTTATTGATTTCGTCGGAGTAATTTGATGAGGCATGCTTAACTCTCGCCCGGTGGCGGCATTATGTATGCACAGGGCTTCCCCCGATTGATAGATTCTATCCAAACAATAGGTGGCGCCAACGCAAGGCCGAATATCATCCTCCCTACCCTGCATTATTTTTTGCACAATATACGGATCAGCCATGTGTGCTCTGGTCATACCCACCATGTCTAGCAAGCCCTGCGAAACGGCATGTCTAGCCGTAGCAACATCGGATATTTTTGCCGCGTGAAAAGTAGGCATCCCAGAATGTTTACGAACTTGGCCTGCGAAATCTAAGTGCGGCGCGCTGGGCATTCCTTGTACCGGAATTACATCCGTTAGAGCCGGATCAGTATGCACTCGACCACGGATAACATTTAGAAAATCGACCATTCCAGAATCGCGTAAAATTTTGGTGATTTGTAGCCCTTCTTCGGGGCTAATACCACCGCGCTCAGCTTCATCGGCGGTATAGCGAACGCCAATCAACAATTCTGAACCTACTCGTTCGCGAACTGCCTTTAACATCCGCATAAAAAAGCGCAAACGATTCTCCAAACTACCGCCGTACGGTGCATCGAGAGTATTGGTCAGCGGTGACCATATTTGGTCCATTAAATGGCCGTAGGCTTCTATTTCAATACCATCCATGCCCCCCGCTTTCATTCGTTCAGCGGCATCGGCATAATCAATGATAAGACGATCGAAATCCCAGTCTTCCATCTTTTTAGGCGAAGCGCGATGGGCCGGTTCGCGTTCATGAGTTGAAGACAAAGTTGGCAGCCAATCGCCTTTGCTCCAAGTAGTTCGCCGCCCTAAATGCGTCATCTGTATCATGACTTTGCAATCGTATTGATGACAAGCATCGCACAACTCTTGTAACCATGGCACCACTTCATCTTTGTACGCCAATACATTATTGAATGCAGGTGGGCTATCTCTAGAAACCGATGCTGAGCCAGCGGTCATAGTCAAAGCCACCCCTGCTTTAGCGCGCTCTTCATGATAAGCGCGATAGCGCTCAGTCGGCATCCCATCAACCGGATAGGCAGGCTCATGACTGGTAGTCATGATGCGATTCTTCAGGGTTAGATGCTTTAGCTGATATGGCTGTAAAAGTGGGTCTTGAGACATAAGTTAAAACATGGGTGGTAATACAGATTACTTTAAAATAGATTGACTGATGTCATGTAAATCTCCAAGAAATTTAGCATCTTTGAGGTTGCAAAACCATGAAAAGAAATAGGTATAAGAAATCCTAATTAAATTACAAAAGTGGACAACTTGTACATTTTTTAGATTTGACTTAAGCTGCCATTATGACACTCCCTAGTGAACAATTAAGCACGCAAAACGTAGATCCAATTCTGGCCGCCATCAACAAATTGCCACGCAGGCCTGAGTCAAATTTGGATTCGATACCGGGCAGCAAAGGCCTACCGATTATCGGTGATTCGCTAAAGTTATTATCGGATGCTCCCGGTTACTCTCAGAAGCTGTTTATGGAACATGGGCCTGTTTTCAAATATACGGCCTTTGGTGCTCCGAGCGTTAATTTTGGCGACGTCGATTCAGCACGTTTAATCTTGATGAACAAAGATAAAAACTTTTCAAGCCAATTGGGTTGGTCACAGGTTTCGAGGCTACTGCAACGCGGTATTTTATTACGCGACTTTTCTGATCATCGCAATCATCGACGAATATTACAGCAGGCATTTAAGCGACCCGTTCTAGAAAACTACGCCGCCCAACTTAATGAATTGCTAGTAGCTGGTATAAAACAATGGCCACACGAGAGACACTTTAAGTTTCAGCACAAAGTTAAATCGTTATTACTCGATAATGCGGCTGAATTATTTATGGGCGCAGAGCTAGGCCCAGAATCCGATCGTTTAAACAAACATTTCATCGCCTTATTAAACGCCACCGTTAGTTTTGCGCGCACTAATTTCCCTGGTAGCAGCTGGCAAAAAGGAGTTAAAGGAAGCCAAGTATTACGTGATTGGCTCACTCAACGCGTTCCTGCGCGGCGCAGTGGAAATGGCGACGATTTTTTTACCACTCTGTGCAAGTTGTCGGTGGACCCAGAAAACGATATGTCCATCAATGATGTGATCGATCATACGGTATTATTATTATTCGCCGCACACGATACTACCACCAGCACCGCCAGCTCATTGTTTGCCGTTTTGTGTGATATGCCCGAATGGCAAGAACGACTGCGCGATGAGGTTAATGCTCTTAACAAAGATCAACTGAGTATTAATGATTTGGATCAATTACCGTTAGTCGATCAATTTTTTAAAGAAGTACTGCGTCGTTATCCGCCAATATTCGTGGTACTGAGGCGTTGCATTAATGCTTTCGAATACAATGGCCTGCAGATTCCCGCCAACACAATGACTAACGTTAATATTAGCGTACTGCATCACCACCCTGATTATTGGACCGACCCATTTAAGTTTGATCCTGCACGTTTTTCACCAGAACGCTCTGAGCATAAAGGGAACCTATTTCAGTACTTACCATTTGGCGCTGGCGCACATAAATGTCTCGGTATAAATTTTGCAGAAATTCAGACTAAAATATTGCTCTTTCATATGCTCAAATATTATCGAATCAGCACAAAGTCTGACCGTAAAATGATTTTTAATCATCTACCCATGCCGTTGCCAAAAGATGGTTTACCAATGAAACTAACGCCGATTTAGATAGGTCAATTCATAGAATCAATCTGTTCAATAGGATCGGCTTCGATAATTCACACCTCGCGAGCCACGTCGTCGTATAATGGCAATAATCTAACTAATCACTGAATCACAATGAATCTAGGAATCTCTGAAAAACTACAACCCATTCTGGGAAAAGTCACCACACTTATGCAAGACGAGGTTATTGCGGCTGATGAAGAATTTCATCATGAGGTGGGTAAAAGTGGTGATCGTTTCGACTTAACTCCACGACAAAACGAGATTCTCGACGGCTTACAAGCTAAGGCACGCGAACAAGGTTTGTGGAACTTTTGGTTAACCGATTCCGAAAAAGGCTACGGTCTAAGTACGGTTGAGTATGCGCACCTTGCTGAACAAATGGGTTGGTGTGCCTTAGGCCCGCAAGTATTTAACTGTTCTGCGCCTGACACCGGCAATATGGAAGTATTGGAGCGCTACGGAGATGCGGAGCATAAAAAGCGTTGGCTTGAACCCCTATTGGAAAGTAAAATTCGTTCGGCTTATTTAATGTCCGAACCAGACGTGGCCTCTTCCGATGCCACTAATCTAAAATTCAGTGCTCGCAAAGACGCCGACGGTTGGATACTCGATGGCGAAAAGTACTGGTCTTCGGGTGCCGGTGATAAACGCTGTCAGGTATATATTCTAATGGCACGCACGGCCGGTGATGAAGCACCGCGCCATTCCCAACACTCTATGTTTGTGGTGCCCGCCGATACTCCTGGCATTGAAATGTTGCGGGCCATGCAAGTCTTTGGTCATGATGATGCACCGCATGGCCACATGCATATTCGTTTTGATAAAGTAAAAATTCCACATTCTGCGCTTTTACTAGGTGAAGGTCGTGGATTCGAAGTGAGCCAAGGTCGTCTAGGCCCAGGGCGGATTCATCATTGCATGCGCGCCATTGGCCAAGCTGAACGAGCCCTACAGTTGATGTGCGAACGTTCACTAAAACGCACCGCATTTGGCAAGCCACTAGCAAAGTTGGGTGCCAACTACGATATCATTGCCGATTGCCGTATTAGTATCGAACAAGCTCGCTTATTGTGCTTAAAAGCGGCCTGGATGATGGATCAAGGCGACGCTGCTGCGGCCGCACCATGGATCTCTCAAATTAAAGTTGCGGCACCGAATATGGCTTTAATGGTCATTGA
>CAZJWW010000008.1:18311-35923 GCA_964549895.1 uncultured Gammaproteobacteria bacterium | reverse complement strand
CTGCGGGGCAATCACCGGCTGTGTCTACAGATAGGTCGCCAACTGATACTGATGCAACTCCGCCTTCAAGTGCAGCGCCAGTTACAGGATCCACAGATGGGCCTTCAAATACTCCCCCACGATTAGTTGGGTTCCGAAAAAAGAAACCACCAGTTACCGTTCGTTCTGCATAGTTACCAAATGCATATGCTTCCGCATTTTCGCTAATAGGAATGCCTGCGTTGAAGAAAAATTTATTGTCATCGTCAACATCAGGTTGACCCCAGTACTGTACAAATTCATCAGTGATGGTGTTCACGACTGCGCTCTGCACCGCTGTATTACCAGCGGCAATCAATGCAGCAGCGTCATCGCGTTGAACAGATCGGAAAGTACCGTCGGCTTCTTGAGTTTCTACAGTAAAGTTTAAAAATCCGTCTGCACCTAGGGGTAGGCCAACGTTAGCGCCAATTTTGAAATTGTCGCCGTCACCTTCATAAGTAGATCCCCACTTAGCTTCTACCGTGCCTCCCTCGCGAGCGTCTTTCAGTTGAAAATTGATTACGCCAGCAATGGCGTCAGCGCCGTATTGTGAAGATGCACCATCACGTAGTACTTCAACCTGTTTTAAACCGAGTGTTGGGAATGCGCCAATATCTGGGCCGTGGGCACCATCTGATATGCCGCCGCCAAGAAACGAGATAACTGCAGCACGATGACGACGTTTACCGTTTAGTAGAACAAGTGTGTTATCCGGAGATAAGCCACGTAGATTCGCAGGTCGAACGATGGTTGCCGCATCCGATATCGGTTGGGTATTAACCTGATAAGACGGCACAACGGTTCTAATAAGGTCCGAAATATCATTACTTGCCTGATCGGTTATATCTTGTGCGCTGATCACATCGACCGGCGCAACCGTGTCAGCAGAAGAACGCGCTTGGCGTCGACTACCGATAGTTACGATCTCTTCAATCGCTTCTTCAGATTGTGCAAAGGACGGCGTAGTAAAACCGCTCATTGCTGTTAGAGCTATCGCTATTGCGGTCACTCTGAGTTGGACTAACTTCTTCATTTAAATAACTCTCCCGTGAACTATTGCAGTTCAACTTCTTAGGTTGGTACAAATTAGGTTGGTACAAATTGAACCATCTTGCTTGAAAGTTCTTTTTGTCAAAATTGACTTTGTATTACAATTACGAAAATCGATTGATGATCGTACCCCCAAAATTTATGCTAAACAAGTGAATGAGGCGTATTTTAATAGTCATATGTTTATTAAGAAGGGTAAATTCGTAAAATACGCTTAATTTAGTAATAAATAAGTAAGAATTATATTATTCAGACGGTCCCAACGCCGCTGCGCGTTGTGAGTATTGTGAAGCTCTTGTGATTACTCAATGAATGCGCCATGCTCAGCGTTTAGTGATAACAAGCACGAACCCTACTTAGTATAAACTGGCCTCAGTTCTGGCCCAATAATCAAATACCGCAACGCGCTACTCGAGTAAAGAGCAACTAACTATGACAGTAACTAATACATCTAAAATGCCCCTGAGTTTGGCTTTGTTACCGGTCATTGCTTTAATCATTGCGCTGAGTTGGAATGTCTATGTATTTGGTGATGATGCGCTCAGTGGTTCTAGCCAGATGATTATTATTCTAATCACCGGTGTATGCGCAGCGATAGGAATGTGGCGCGGCGTCTCTTGGGCCACACAGCAAAAGGCCGTAGTCGCAACCATTGGTAATGCCATGCCGTCCATATTAATACTATTATTAGTCGGCGCTCTGGCCAGTATTTGGTTGCTGTGTGGCACCGTGCCTGTACTGGTTTATTATGGCGTTAAGCTATTAAATCCGACCATTTTTCTCGTCGCGGCATGTGTGGCTTGTGCTGTAACCTCATTGGTCAGCGGCAGTTCTTGGTCTACCGCTGCCACTATTGGTGTAGCCATGGTCGGCGTTGGACGAGCATTGGGTATTCCCGATGGATTGATTGGCGGTGCAATTATCTCTGGTTCTTACTTTGGCGACAAAATATCGCCTTTATCCGATACCACTAATTTGGCGGCTGCGGTTACCGAAACACCGTTATTCGATCATATACGTTATTTGTTTATGACAACTGGCCCTTCGATACTGGTCAGTTTAATTTTGTTTGGCGTGATTGGTTTTAATTTAGATACCACGACTTCGGCGGTTGATGTCAGTGATGTTCTCGGAGCCATCGATCAACGATTCAATATAAGTCTATGGTTATTGGCACCACCGGCAATCGTAATGGGTTTGATATACAAACGGGTGGATGCCATTCCAGCTTTATTTGTCGGCATTGTTGTTGGCGTGATTTTTGCCCTGTTATTTCAACAAGAATTGCTTAACGATATTATGGAGGGCTTAGGTGACTATCCATTGTATAAACTTGTCATGACCACTTTGTTTGGCGGAGTCAGCGTTACCACCACCAATGAAATGTTGAATGATTTGTTTAGCGCCTCAGGTATGGCGGGCATGTTAGGGACAATTTGGTTGATTATCGCCGCTATGGCATTTGGGGGCGTCATGGAGGCGTCCGGCATGTTGGCCCGCATGATGGAATCCATTAAATCCTTAGCTAACAGCTTTTTCAGTCTTGTCGCATGTACCACCGGTACCTGTTTTGTGACTAATATTAGTACCTCCGATCAATATATTTCGGTGGCTATTCCAGGCCGCATGTACGCGAAACTCTATAAGGAAAAGGGCTATGCTTCGGAAAACCTAAGCCGGACCTTGGAAGATACTGGGACGGTCACATCGGTTTTAATACCATGGAATACCTGCGGTGCGTATCATGCCGCGGTGCTAGGAATTGGAACCTTTACCTATTTACCCTATTGTTTTTTCAATTTGCTCAGTCCCATTATGACGCTGATTTTTGCTTGGTTTATGATTAAGATAAAACGTCTTGGTGCCAACGATGAGAAGTTGGAATCAGCACCGCAACAAGCCTTCTAAAAATAATCGAACACCTATTATGAAGAATCCAATAGTTGTTAATTTACTATTGCTATTGATCGCATTTATTTGGGGCTTAGGTTTTGTGCCGCAGCGCCTTGGGATGGAATATGTTGGCCCCGGCGCCTTTAATGCCCTGCGCTTTGCTCTAGGTGCGCTCACAATCGCGCCCTTATTCGTATTCTTAAAATCGTCCTCGCTAGCCGATCTGGCTGATATCACCACAATTAAACTTGGGCTTGTACTAGGTCTCTTGTTATTTTTAGGCGCGACGTTTCAGCAAATCAGTATCCAATATACCAGTTTAGCGAATGTCGCTTTTATCACTGGTTTGTACGTCATTATCGTGCCGTTAATTGGTTACTTTATGGGTTACCGCTACGCGGTAATTGTTTGGGCAGGGGGCATTATTGCTATTATCGGTTTGTATTTAATGACCGGTCAGAGTACCCAACTTTCGTTGTGGGGTGATTTTCTGGCACTGATCGGTGCGGTGTTTTGGGCCATTCAATTGCTGGTGTTGGCGCGGCTTTCCGATGATCAAGAACAACTTAGCCTGGCTTTTTACCAATTTGTAGTGTGCGCAGTATTCAGTGTGTTTTTAGCTATAGGTTACGAGGGACAACTATTCCCAGAGACTGCACGAGGTTATTTGTGGCCATTGGTAAATGGCGTAATTGTGGTGGGCATTGCCTATACGCTGCAAGTGTTTGTGCTAAAGCATGCCGAGCCTTTCGCGGCGTCGTTGATCCTGTCATTAGAAGCGGTATTTGGCGCTCTCGGCGGGTATCTAGTTTTTAGTGAACGCCTAGGAGCTGCGGCACTCGTGGGTGCGGTAATGATGATGCTCGGCTGTTTGTTGGTTCAATATTTTGATAAGCCAACAGAGTCAATCAAAAAATAAGTTCGCCAGAGCTACCAACTCCCTCTGAGAGTTGGTTTTTGTTTTGGCAAAAATATTTCGCACCGTCCATCTTACCGTACTGATGCAATTTCCTTTCTTGTCTGCAAAAGCGGATAACGACATTCCCTGAGCTAAGCTTTTAACTGTCTCAAATTCGGTTGGCGTAAGCTTATATAACTCGGTAAATTTGGGAGAAATTTTTGGCGTCCGTAAGCCGATGGTTTCAATGGTAAGTATTGTTGGCACACTATTGAGTGGCGCTGTTGCTGGATCCGTAAACACTTTATCATTCAAGACTGGAAAGATATCCATTCGAACGGGATGAGAAAAGCTGCTCTCCTGCCAAAAAACGGTTTTAGGTATCTTTTGCTGCGCCACCATCGTTAAATTACTTTCGAGCTCTATATTCTGGCTGCTGGTAAGACTATTCAAACTGCCATTATCTATGGATATAGTCTCAGACTTCGAACACAAATCGTGAGCTTGTTTATTCGCAAACAAGACATTGGCATTTTCATCCAAAATGATAGTACCCCGATTTTTTCGACTCATAATGGGTCGAAGAGTACTAACCAAATTTGAAAAACCACTTTCTCTCATGATTGTTAAAAATAAGAACTCAAAGCCATCAAACACTTTGAGTTCCCTTTGATTCCGTTCAATCACATTCCCTCTGGATGATGTTGTAAAGCGACATTTGAATAGAGCTCTCGTTATTTAAACCTATTCAATATTTAAAACTACCTAATATTTAAAACTACCTAATATTTAAAACTACCCAAGCATTTTAACGTTGTTTACAAATTCAGATACCCTCAAGTCACAGGGGCTAATCTACAAATTTATTTGCCAGTTCCCTTAGCTGAGATTGCGAATGAGTGTATGTTTTGGAAAAAATATTATCCAATGTCCATCGAACCGTGGTTATTTTGACGCCGCGACTTTCAGCATGTTCAGAAAGGCTAAGCCCGTTGTAAATGGAGCTAACTAATTCTGTTTCGGCTGGTGTTAGCCTATAAAAATCAGCCATACTTTTTGCTGAAAAGATTGGTTTTTTATTAGTGTCATCCACCAACATTAGCCATTGAGACTTTCGACCATTGCCAGTTGATATATCATCAACTATCGGAAAGACACTGAGTGCAATGGGAGATTGGTCGAGCCCTTTTTTAACAAAAATACGCTCTTTAACGTTGTTTTCCAATTTGGTTTCTAACTTCGCCAACAAATTTTTCTTTAGATGGTTGTCTGCAAAACAAAGTTGCTTACCACGACACCACAACTTTTTTGACGTCTCTAGTATTTCATCGGCTTTTGAATTTTTTTCCAAAACATTAGCCTCACCATCAAGATATATTACCCCGATACCCTGCTGATGCATTACTGCATTTAATGTATTAATCATTTCTACCCCGTGACCGTTTTTCAAGTTCTCAGAAAATATAACTAGTCAACTGTGTGATATCTACCCCCCATATGGTGGGTATTTGAAAAGAATCCTAGATTCTAGGAATAAATACCTCTTTCTCCTTCCTTGGCTTTTGCGCTGTTTGTTCGCTAAGTACTAATTTGATACCAATATTGCTGAGGTCTGCGGTAACCCAGTTTTTTCTCGCGTCAAACCAGTTTTGAGGGTTCTTAAAACGCTTTATCCATTGACTGGCCCACTGATCTATCGCCATGCCCGATGCTGTTATTTCGTAACAAGGCCTTTTTTGATTGTTGTTTGGTTGCTCGAAAGTGTTGCGATGAATATCACCCCCGATATATACCACATTATTTTTATTCTCTAACAGTTCGTAAACTTGCTGATACTCCGCTTGATACTTTGCCCATTGATCAGTGAACCTAGCGGCGCTTAGACCAAAAATAGACGAGCTATTTTGCATTGGTAAAGACCCGCAGACAATTGTGTAGATTTTGTCGTGAACTAGCGCTTTTTCAAAGAACTGTAATTGCTTATCGCCAATCAATTTTCCTAACTTAGATGGCTTCGTAGAGTAAGATCGCTGATCGAGAATTATGATTCTTGCTAGCTCTGTATCAACCGTCTTGTAAAGTTTGTCGTTAGATTCTTGCTCATAGAAAAACGTATTAAACATGCGCCTTGAAATTTCCTTCTTGGCTTCACTGACATCCTCGCCATAGGCATTATCCCAAGCGAAGTCATGGTCATCCCAAGTGCCGTAAATCCCGCCCTTTTGCCTTACTTGTGACACTAAATTTAAAAAGTGTTTCTCTTGCCACTGCCGCTCGTACTTTTTTTGCATCACGTCTTTAAACTGCTTATCAGTAAAATATTTGGGATGCTTAGATTTACAATACGGGAAATAGTCCATATAAATGTTGTCGCCTAATAGAAATAGATAATCAGGCTCGAATTTAGCGGCCTCAGTCCATTGGGGTTGATCTCTAAAAATATCCGCTCGCATGCAAGACGTAAAAATCATTTTAGTCACATGTAATTCTCATTGTTATTTACTATTGGATTATTTAACTATTAAAATTGATGACGCGACCCCTTCATGTGAATGGGCTTTGAACCAGCGTTTTCCAATAATATTGCACGTTCAATGACCAAGGCCCGCAAACTATCGTCGGGTAAATTCGCTTTGCCACCGTCATTGCCGGATTGATCGCGGGATAAAAGTACCGTGTAGCTGACTACTAAAATAATAATAAGTGGCAAAATCTTCTTACGTTAAAGATGAGGAGTTAAAGCTTTGGAGTGTATAGGGTGAAAAGATGATTAAAAAAATAATGATGACTCTGGGCGGGGTGCGCGTATTGGTTCACTTTGTGGTAGATTTTTTGAGCCAAAAAATCAATTTATCTCTACCACTATGGTATCGGCTCTCCACCAGTAAGTTTTTAACCAATAGGCATTCAAATTTTATTGAAAGCCGCCCAATATCATATTCACTGGCGGATACGCCGGACTACTCTTGGCCAACCGTCACCAATCAAGATTTCTTTGCGCGTCATTTGGCTCCTTCGCAAAAATATAACGCTAAATTAGAACAAGACGTCGAAACAAATTTGGATAATGTTATATCTATTTTTAAACGTCCCCAAATAGAATTACAGAATGATGTTGTTACCCAGTTTAGAGAAGGCCGTTCAAATCTATTTTTTGCCTTCTTTGCACAATGGTTTACTGATGGGTTCTTTCGATCTTCACTCCTCGACCCGCGCCAAACGGGGGCAAACCACGACGTAGATTTATGCCAAATATATGGTTTAGATGAATCAACTGCACGAGCGCTTAGATCGGGCAAGAATGGTTATCTGGCCTACCAAGGAGAGCTCGGTGAGGAACTGCCACCGCACTTGTTTATCGAAAAGAATGGAAAGTATGAACTCGACCCAGCATTTAAAGATATTGGCTATCTACGTAAATTTAGTGAAGAGCAACAAGCACAAAGTGGCCAAACAATTGCGCAAAACGAACTTGAACTGGCTATATTAAAAATAACAAAGGTAACGACCGAGGAAGAATTTGACGCTGTTTACGCCCAACAAAAACCACAGTTGTTAGCTGCTGGCCTAGAAAGAGGAAACGCAACTGTCGGCAACTTACTATTGAATACCCTGTTTTTGCGTTGTCACAATCGTATTTGTGAGGACCTAGCAAAACTAAATGAATTCAAGATTGGCGGTCAACCAGATGACGAAAAAATATTTCAGGCTGCCCGCGCTATCAATCTTGTTTTACTAATTAAGTATACGATTGAGGATTACATTAACCACTTGTCGGGTACCAAAATTTTTGTGTTTGACCCCAGCTATGCACAAAACCAGCGGTGGTATAGACGGCCCTGGTTGGCTGCAGAATTCAACTTAATTTACCGTTGGCATGGCCTAGTGCCGGACGACTTTAGAATCAGCGAAAATGACACTATTGATTTTAGAGAAGAGCCAAGCAATCAACTAAAAAAATACGGTTTAGAGACGCTGCTACAGGCGTCGTGTAAACAAGCGGCCGGCAATATCCAGGCGGGGCATACGCCGCCATTTTTAATTGATGCAGACAAGCGAATGTTGGAGCTTGGTCGGCAGTGGCAGCTTGCTTCGTATAATGAGTATCGTAAAGCGTTTGGTTTTAAACCACTTACGTCCATCGATAAATTGACGAAATCGCCAAGGTTGCGAGCAAAGCTAAAAGCGATTTACGGGCACATAGACAATGTTGAGTTTGTGGCAGGCATCTACGCTGAAAAAACGGTATTAAGTCAGCTTAGTGGTGGGTTGCTCACTAGAATGGTTGCGTACGACGCCTTCACGCAGCTGTATACAAATCCCTTGGTCTCGCGTAAAAACTATACAAAACTCATGAAAAATCCCGTGGCAAAAAGGTGGGTCGACACTACAAAATCACTGGATGGATTAGTGTCTAAAATTCATGGGCAAACGGCCAACGATGCCATTGATTTTGTTAACGATCGCTACAAGGGTAGGCTGAATTCTGTGCCCCTACCAATACCCGCTAAACGTGGGGCTCAACCAACATATAAACCTTTGAACAATAAAGAAGACAAGTTGGCTTATGCACAAACTTTGTGCCCCCACCTGAGAATCGGTATAACCACGGAAAATTTAGCCCCTGATGAGAAGGGTTGGGTTGAGAATGAGGAACTAGAGAACTTTCTGCATACCGTTGGGTTAAAGAAAAACTCTTTGCTTAGCGGGGTCCTTAGATGGGGCGGTCGCACGAAGTCACCCCAAACCAAGACAAAACAAATCAAACTCACTGGCTTTAAAGGAACTGGCCTAGATCATGGCAGTTCGACTGGGATACTTAATTGTGATTCGGGTACCGACGCTGCGAGGCTAAAGGTCTTTAAGGATATGGCAGACAGTCAGGAAAATGAAGAGCGACTCTACACCGAAAATTTTCGACTGGTTGCTAAAGAAATTCATAAAAATCCTGCTAATTTTCCAGCAAATGCGGGCGGTAGGTATCTACAGCTTCTCGAATTTAAAATTATTTTACGTGTGTATGGTAGTTACGACGCGAGCCGAAAAGAGTATTATTTAAGCTACGATGACTGCATCAGAATTTGGCAAGACGGTAAAGCGCCAAAAAATTGGGTTTATCCCAAACGAGCTGATATCGGTATGGGGTGGACCATAAAAGAGCTTTGCAGTGCTTATAAGCAGTACCGGAGAAATGAAAAACAGATATAAAGCGGAACCTCTATGGATCTTCAGAAGCTGAGTGATTCGATAGGGCTCATTTACGAATTACCCCTAAACCCTTCAAAGTGGTTTGAAGTGCAGGAGGTTTTGTCGCGCCAAACAAATACTATTGGGCATCACGTAGTTGTGTTTGATCAGGACATACAAGTCACTTCTAGTTCAATGTTTTCTCTATGGGGTGAAGAGTTCGCCGCAGAGGCTGATAAAGAATATAAGGATTATTACTACCAATTCGACGCCGGTAAAACGATTGAGTATTCAAAGAAACAATTAGGACAAGTTATTACCAATGATCAAATCACAACAAGTTATGAGAAAAGAACCTGCCCCCTGCATAACGATTTCAATCAAAAATTTCAATGCCAACAACAAATAATTGTCGGTGAGAACGTCAATGATTCGTTTATTGGTATTATCTCCACTAGGCCAGATGGCAGCTCGTTTAAGGATACTGAAAAGCAAACTTTTCATATATTTTCTCAACATATATTAAGGGCAATAGGGCAGTCGAATCGTCTACAAGATATGTTTGGTGATCAGTTTAGTTATGAACACATAATGCATGATCAGAAACATGCAACCATTATTTTGGATGAACAACTAAACATAGTGTGGTTAAACAAGACTTCCAAAACACTTTTGAGTAGCCCAGGTGATTTAAGCTATAAGGATGGGAAGTTGGTGATAAACAAGTTAGGATTCGCCGCTGAATTAAAACAGACGGTAAAAAATGCGGTGTCTGAAAGCGAAAAGGACAAAGAAAAATGCGTGCTTTATAAAATTCAACAAGACGAGCAAATTCTTGCTATGGCTATTTTTTCATCCCAACGCAAAACGGTATTTGCCAGCGACAAATCACGGGTCGCAACTATCATGATTCGGCTACCTGCAAAATTAGGTGCTGAGTCTGCAGAAAAATTAAAGTTACTCTTTGATCTGACGCCAAGCGAGGCAAAATTAGCGATCGCAATTGCCAGTGGTACGTCACTCAACGATTATTCTGCGAGCGAACACAAATCTATTCATACCGTGAGAAGTGCAGCAAAACGCATTTTATCTAAAACCAATACTAGGTCTCAGCCAGAACTGGTTGGGGTGATCTTAGGTCGATTGTGATCACCCCTTGTTATAAGTCTAGATAGGATGTCTCAGAGATTTAAAACAAAAATTTGATTTGAACTCCCCCGACCTTAAACCCCCACACCTTATTTCCATATCTAACCCCTCAATATGAAGGGGTTTAAAATTTACGAAATTCGTTAAATTGTGGATAAAGCTTCTGTTAACCAAGAAATTTAAAAAATGAGCGCACAAAAGACTAGATTGATTTTTATTCACGGCATCAATAACGAGGGCAAGAGTGCTGATTTGATACGCGAAGAGTGGGGCAGTGCTCTTAATGACGGCCTACGTGCGGCCGGTATTGATGAAGTACCCATTGAAAATATTGAATGCGCCTACTATGGCGATGAACTTAAAAAAGGTGCAGAAGATTGGAGCAATAACCGAAGCATGCCCAGGGCCAGAATGGCGTATGAAGACCCTGAGCTGCAGGAATTTGAAAACGAAATTAATGAAATTTTTAAACCAAGGGTGACTGTTGAGCTCGATGAGGAAACTATTGAACTCATCTCGGGGGGCGACAACAATGCTCGGTACGGTGAACACGGGCGCATTAATACAAGAGCTGCGGGGGCGCATAAACCCATCTTGATCAATATCGCAAAATATCTAGAGTCGTTCTCGCCATTCTTGATGGAAAAAGTGGTTGAACAGTTTCTCGAACAGTCAGTAGCCTATCTCAAAGACGAGAACCTGCGCAGTACAATCAATCAAAAAGTAATCGATGATGTGTTTAGTGATGAGAGCCAGAAAGATGCACCGCATATCGTAGTGACACATTCTAACGGCACGTTGCTTAGTTATTTTTTGATCATGGATCGATTAAAGGATTGGAATATCAAAGCCCTATACACCATTGGGTCGCCACTGGGTGCAAAATCTTTCCAAAAGTATCTACCGGAACCGAAAACTTATCCCGAGCGAGTAGACGCTTGGTATCACTGCTGGGATAAAGAAGATTTTGTGGCATACGATACCCCGCTCACCCCTTCCACGATTGGAATTGATGGCATCGTGAACCTCAATACATTTGACACTGCGTATGAAGATAAGCATTCGATAGTGAGTTATCTCTCTCACGCCATGCTGGCGAGATTGATAGCGTCAGATCTTGATAAAAGTTTTTGGGAAAGCCCGTGTCATTAAAGCCACTCGCTGTAGCGTAAACTATAAATCGTCAATTTAGTTCTACAATTTAATTTCACACTTTAGTACCACATTTTAGCTCAGCACGGTCATGGATTATTACCATTGAGCAGTAAAAGGGCAGTCGCTAGTCGGGTTTTGGTTTGTCGACCTCACGCAATTGTGCGGTTAGACCTTTGATGAAGTTACGCAATACTTGGTTCCCGCAGGCTCGATAGTGCTTGTGTTTAGGGTTGCGAAACAGAGCCCCTAGTTCACTCTTCGAGAGTGTGGTGCCGCCTTGCTCTAGCGTATCCAACATATGTTGTTCTTGAAAGGTCATGGCGATTCGCAGCTTTTTAAGAACATCGTTCTTACTCATTCTAAAATCATCTGGCTTAGGTGGCATCGCTTTTACGTCATCACGCAGACCGCGTTTGGAAACAATCAAGCCATCCAAAAATGCGCACAATTCGGCATCTGTACAGGCTTGAAAATCGTCATCGTCTTCTTTGGCTAATCGAGCTAAAAAACTAGATTGATCCATTTTCATCGTAGAGCTAGGGTCCAAGCCAAACAATGTCACCGCTTCTTTGTTTGAAAAATCAAAGGCAAAACGCAAACGTCTTAATACATCATTATTGGTCATATTGTTACAGGGCTATTCATACTGTTAGCGGCTTAACTATCTTATTAGATGTTTGTAGTTGGGAACGCAAGCTTGAGGAATCTAATCACTGAATCGACACAGTGCGATTTCACCGAACAGGTTTGGTAATAGTTTTAAAGCCATCGACTCTTTGCCGTTCTGTTGTACTGCAATGGAAGATTCAATCGTAAACCCAAGTTGATCACACAGTGCATGAAAGTCTTTGATAGTGCATAAATGAATGTTTGGCGTGTCATACCATTTGTAAGGAAGCTCGTCGCTCACGGGCATACTGCCCTTGAGAACCATTTGCCAGCGGTTTCGCCAATGGGCAAAATTAGGGAAGGTCACGATACCCTGTTTACCGACGCGCAACATTTCTTCTAGCAATACTTTTGGTTCCCGCATGGCTTGCAACGTTAGCGACAAAATCACATAGTCAAACGAGTCTGAATCAAAATGCCCTAATCCACGGTCAAGGTTGGTTTGGATCACATTAATCCCATTTTCAATCGACTGAGCTATCATTTCAGGGTTTAATTCTATGCCATAACCAGTCACGTTCTTGCTTTCCTGCAAGTGCTTTAATAAGTTGCCATTGCCGCAACCCAAATCCATTACTCGACTATCGGGCTCAATCCAATCGGCGATCATTTGCAGATCGTAACGAGTCAGGGCGGAATTACTTAAGCGCTTATTCACTAGCCACCTCGCACTCTTTGGCTATACGATTGATATAGGCGCGTAACACAGACGTGTAATCCTCTAAATCCAACAAAAAGGAATCATGCCCTTGCGGCGCTTCAACTTCAGCATAACTGACGTTCAGTTTATTGGTTTGCAGTGCCCTGACGATCTCGCGAGAGCGTTCAATTGAGAAGCGCCAATCGCTGCTAAAAGAGATTACTAAAAAGTCTGCTTTAACGCCCGTTAAGGCTGCGGCCAAATTGTGATCATGAGCCGCGGCGGGGTCAAAATAGTCCAACGCCTTAGTCATCAATAAATAGGTGTTGGCGTCAAATTTATGCACAAAACGATCGCCTTGATAACGTAAATAACTTTCTACCTCGAATTCTGGGGTGAACTCATAGTCGAATTTGGTCTTTTGTCGCAATTCGCGACCAAATTTATTAGCCAAAAGATCGTCGGATAAGTAAGTGATATGCCCCAACATACGAGCCACTCGTAAGCCTCGGCTGGGGGACTCACCGTATTGATAGTAATCACCATCATGAAATTCAGGATCAGTGCGAATGGCTTGTCGAGCGACATCGTTAAAACCAATATTTTGTGCAGATAATTTAGCCGCAGATGCAATCATAATTGTGTGGCGCAAACGTTCAGGATAACTAATGCTCCATTGCAGGGCTTGCATACCACCTAAGCTGCCACCGATCACTGCGGCCCATTGTTGAATACCTAAAAGATCACTCAATCTAACTTGTGATTCCACCCAGTCTTTCACCGTTACAATGGGAAAATCTGGGCCATAAGGTTTATCCGTGGCGGGGTTAATACTCGACGGCCCAGTACTGCCACTACAGCCCCCCAAATTATTGCAGCAAACTACAAAAAAACGATTTGTGTCGATTGGTTTGTTGGGACCAATTAACTTATTCCACCAGCCCGCCGATTTGCCACTATCGTCATAATGCCCCGCGGCGTGATGGTCGCCACTCAAAGCATGACCAATTAAAATAGCGTTGCTGGCCCGTTGATTGAGCTCTCCATAGGTTTCATAAACGATTTCATAAGACTCTAGGCGACCTCGGCTTTCGAGTTCTAACGCGCGCTCAAAAACCGCCTTTTGCGGACTAACGATCCCCAGCGAACTTTCTGGAATGCTCATGCGTAGTTAGTAGCCAGGAGTTTAGTAGCCAAGAGTTTAGAAACCGTATGGTAGCAGTGGAGCAACCAGCAAACGCAGTGTTAATTGTAAAAATATAATCACCACGATGGGTGAAAAATCCAGACCGGCAATAGCCGGAATAAATTTTCTGGCTGGTGCCATCAGTGGTTCGCTAATCGCACGTGCCACACTCAGCACTGGGTGATAGCTACCGGGCGCGACCCAACTCGCTATTACCTGAATAAAAATTGCGGCGAAGAATATATACACGCTGGCCTGCAGTAACTGGCCCACGCCAAACATGGCAAGGTGAATTAAATTGACATCGATACCGCGTAAACTTAGCAGCGTATACATTTTCAAAGTTGCAATGGCATAGGCCAAGAGTAGAGTAGCGGTATCGACGGTACCAATGCTGGGAATAATTTTGCGCAGTGGTAACACCACTGGATTGGTTACAGTAATTATAAATTGACCAATTGGATTACGAAAATCCGCGCGTACCCACTGCATCCAAAATCGCAGTAATACCGCGTATAAGGCAAAGCTTAAAATCGTTTGTATTAAAAAGTCAGAGGCGTTTAATAAATAGCTCATGGTAAGTTTTTTTATCCTAATTCTTCGGCAAGTTCCCCTGCGCGCAGCAGAGCTGCTTTAAAGGCATTGTCTACGCTGGCAGGTAGCTTGGATTCCTTAAAGGATTTTAGCGCCTGCTCAGTAGTGCCGCCAGGTGAAGTCACATCGTCTATCAAAGTTTGTAAATTTTTATTGCTATCTTCTATCAGCGCCGCGCTTCCAGCGGCGGTTTGTACCGCCAAAATTTTGGCAGTTTCAGGTTCGATCCCGGCGTCAATTGCCGAGTCGATCAAGCTTTTGATAAACAGCATAAAGTAAGCCGGCCCGCTACCCGATAGCGCCGTCACTGCATCAATATTTTGTTCAATCTCTAGCCACGCAGATTTACCCACTGAGTCCGTTATTTGCTGGCTGATTTCGCGCTGTTCTTTGCTTACCCGTTGGTTTGCATATAAGCCGCAAGCGCCCACACCTACCAGTGCAGGAGTGTTTGGCATTATCCTAACCACAGCGTGTTCGCTTTCCAGCCATTGCTCGATAGACGATACGGTAATGCCAGCAACCACCGAAATAATCAGGGGCGTATTTGCATTAAAGGCATCGGCTAAAGGAGATAATATTGATTGCAGTACTTGGGGTTTTACCGCAATGACAACCACCGTTGAACGTTCAATTAAATCTAGGTTGGTGGCCGCGACTTCGATTTTAAAAGCGTCTACAAGGTCGTTGGCCTTATCTGTGTTTGGCTCATGGACGATTATTTGTTTAGCATTGATACCCGTCTTGATAAGACCACCAATTAAACTGGTGGCCATATTACCGCCGCCAATAAAGCCTATAGTTTGATTCACGCTTCTATGCCTAAAGTATGCCTAAAGAAAATTGCAGTTATTGATTCACAATGACTAATTGTACTGCTTATTGAGCGGACTGGCTAAGCCTATATTGCTCTGTATTATCTTAAGGGCGTGGTCCAAACAGATCGGAACCAACGCGGATAATCGTGCTGCCTTCCATTACAGCCGCCTCCAAGTCGCCCGACATGCCCATCGACAGCGTATCCATTGCCAATCCGTATTGCTGATTGCTGAGGTCCAATAGCTCTTTGACTTTGGCGAAAACGTCTCGTTGCGCCGATTGCTCCGGCCGGGGTTTCGGAATCAACATAAAGCCGCGTAATTTAACGCCCTCAATCTCTGCAATCTGCGCGCTTAAAGTTGCCGCGTGCGCGAAGCTAACCCCGCCTTTTGAGACTTCTTCATCGGCGTTGATTTGTAGTAACACGTTAATTGATGCAGATCGCGTATTGTGAGCGCCTAAGCGTTGGGCATGTTTTAATTTATTCACGCCGTGCACCCAGCTAAAGTTTTCGGCGATAAGCTTGGTTTTATTAGATTGTACTTGGCCGATAAAGTGCCATTTAAGATCCAAGTCGGCCAGCGATTCGCGCTTGCTCAGTGCTTCCTGCAGATAGTTTTCACCGACATTTTCCAGACCCGCTGCATGAAAAGTTCTGACCAGTTCAACAGCTTGTTGTTTGCTGGCACCTACAAGCCTTATGTCAGTTGGACACCTACCTACTTTTTGCGATGCAGATGAAATTCGTTTTCTTATTGTATTCAGCGCCTTAGAGGCGTAACCTAAAGTGCTCATTTAAGGTGTTGCAGGCTCTGGTTTGTGGTTATACTTAGGATGATAATAACAATCAGCTTGAGCGTAATTGCTAGAAAGCTGGTAATTTAACTCGATATTCTTAGTTATTGAACAGATTGTATCGTACAAAACCTCGGAGAAGGCATGGACATTTCAGAATTACTGGCGTTTAGTCAAAAAAATAAGGCATCAGATTTACATATTTCAGCGGGATTACCACCCATGATTCGGGTAGACGGAGATATGAAACGCATTAATTTGCCGGTTTTAGACTCCGAAACTGTGTTGAAGATGATTCTTGATATCATGAATGATAATCAGCGCAAATCCTACGAAGAAAGACTAGAGGTGGATTTCTCTTTTGAAATCCCCAATGTGGCACGCTTCAGGGTGAACGCGTTTAATCAAGATCGTGGACCCGCTGCTGTATTTAGAACCATTCCTTCCGTAGTGCTGAGTTTAGATGATTTAGACGCCCCCCAAATTTTTCGCGAAATTTGCATGAAGCCACGTGGCTTGGTGTTGGTAACCGGCCCAACGGGTTCGGGTAAATCAACCACCTTAGCGGCGATGGTCGACTATATAAACGAAAAAGAAAGTTCGCACATTTTGACGGTTGAGGACCCAATCGAATTTGTTCACCAAAGTAAAAAGTGTTTAATCAACCAGCGTGAATTGCACGAAGATACCCATAGCTTTGAGAATGCCTTGAAGTCGGCATTGCGCGAAGACCCAGACGTTATCCTAGTGGGTGAGTTGCGTGACCTTGAGACTATTCGCCTAGCGATGACGGCTGCTGAAACCGGCCATTTAGTATTAGCGACTCTGCATACAAGTTCTGCGCCTAAGACTATCGACCGTGTGGTTGATGTGTTTCCAGCTGAGGAAAAATCGATGGTGCGATCTATGCTTTCGGAATCTATTCAAGCGGTGATAGCTCAAACTCTACTTAAGAAAGTGGGGGGAGGTCGAGTGGCCGCTCACGAGATTATGATAGGGACATCGGCGATTCGTAACTTAATTCGAGAGGATAAAATCGCCCAAATGTATTCAATGATTCAAACTGGTCAAGCCGACGGTATGCAGACTCTCGACCAATGTTTGGAGAATCTTGTACGTGATCGTATGATTACCGCCGGCGATGCTCGGCATCGTGCGGTCGATAAAAGTAAGTTCTTATAAGACCACGGTCATAAGTAAGGAGTTAACTAAACTAAAATAATATTCTTCCTAATTGTGAGATAACTTATGTATAAAATGGCTGACTTGTTGCGTGCGATGATGGTGAAAAATGCATCCGACATGTTTATTACTGCTAATGCCACGCCGAGTTTTAAAGTCGATGGCAAAATTTTTCCGATTGCTGGTGACCCGCTGTCTGGTAAAGATTCACAAGAGCTTTGCTACAGCATTATGAACGAAGAGCAACGGCGTATATTTGAAGGTGATAAGGAGTGTAACTTCGCGATTCATCCCAAACAGATAGGCCGTTTTCGCGTTAACGTCTTCGTTCAACAAGATCACGTGGGTATGGTGCTACGTGCCATCAAAACGAA
>CAZJWW010000008.1:0-18301 GCA_964549895.1 uncultured Gammaproteobacteria bacterium | reverse complement strand
AACGAATATTCCTACCACTGAAGAACTGCAAATACCCGAAGTTCTCAAAAAAATGATCATGAAAAAGCGCGGTTTGCTTATTTTCGTGGGTGGTACTGGTACCGGTAAAAGTACGTCAATGGCGGCCTTAGTTGATTATCGTAATCGCAATTCTCAGGATCATATTATTACCATTGAAGACCCGATTGAGTATTTGCATACGCATCGCAAATCAATTATCACGCAGCGCGAAGTAGGGGTGGATACCGATTCATTTGAAAACGCACTCGTTAATGCCATGCGTCAAGCACCCGATGTCATTCAGATTGGTGAGATTCGAACGCGTGAAACCATGGATGCGGCAGTGGTGTTCTCTGAAACGGGGCACTTATGTATCGCGACCTTGCACGCGAATAATGCATATCAGGCCTTGGATCGTATTTTTAACTTCTTCCCATCCGATAGACGCGATCAACTTGCTATGGATTTATCATTAAATCTATATGGATTGGTATCACAGCGTCTATTGCCAGTTAAAGACCGTGAGGGCCGAGTTCCGGCTGTTGAGATACTTATTAATAGTCCGATGATTGCTGACATGATTAAAGATCACCGAATTGATGAAATTCGCTCTGCCATGGAAAAATCCGGTGAGTGGGGCATGCAAACCTTTGATCAAGCGCTGTTCAATCTGCATGAACGTGATTTGATTTCGTATGACGACGCGATCAAAAATGCTGAATCTGAGAATGATTTAAGATTAGCAATTAAGTTGAAAGGCAAAGACGCTTCGAAAACTGAATTTGGTGAGACATTAGCCAATATTGGCCTGGAAGACGACGAGTAGCCTTTAGCCAATTTAACTATTAGCCTTTACCCAATAACATTGCCAACAGTGCCATGCGCATAGGCACGCCGTAACTGGCTTGTTTGAAATACAGTGCGTTTGGTAATGAATCTACTTCGATGCTGATTTCGTCAATGCGAGGCAAGGGGTCAAGAATTATCGTGTCCGTGCCTTCAACATCGGCCCGCGTTAGCCGAAATTTTTTGCGGTTCTCTTCAAACAGCTCGCGGTCTGGAAAGCGTTCTTCTTGCAATCTGTTGACATAAACAATATCGAAACCATCACGCACGTCCACCACGCTTTGCACCTGGCACTCTGCGCCTAAGTCGCGTAATTCTGCCAATAATTCTTGGTTGGGGAACAGTTGCTCTGGACCCATAAACGTAAATTTATTATTTGGATACTGAGCAAGCAAGCGACTCAGCGAATGAATGCTGCGAGATTGCAGAGAGTCGTAACCAAAAGCAATATTCAGATTATCCAATCGATCTTTTTCTTTATAAATCGTATAGGCATCGATCAGTGATTGTGTCGGGTGTTCATTGCCGCCGTCACCAGCATTGATAAAGGGCACATTACTTACCTGGGCCGCTATCGCCGCGCTGCCAGGCTGAGCGTGGCGCATAACAATAATGTCGGAATAACCAGCAACTATTTGAATTAAATCTTCAATACTCTCGCCTTTTTCAAACGACGTAGAACTGGCGTTTTGTGCAAATACGGTCCCTGCTTTTAGTCGCTGAGCGGCTGTTTGAAAGCTCAGCATAGTTCGTGAGCTGGGTTCAAAAAATAATAGGGCTACTATTTTATCGTCTAAAATTTCGGTACGACCAAAGGTGGCAACATCATGTGCCATACGATCAGTGGCGGTAAAAATACTGAGAATAATCTCAGGAGAGAGTTGTGAGGAAGAAATCAGAGATTTAAATGGCAGCATCAATATAAAAGCCTATAAAGTTTATTGGCCAGCCCAGAATAGCGATGACGGACCAGCTATCTCAAGGATCAGCCGCCTCATGAAAGGGAGCGAGCTAAGAATATCATAGACTTTTCATTTTCCCCCAAAACATCAGATTTAGCTCAAAGAATTAAAATAACTTTCTAAAATCAAACAAGCGGCCACTTGATCACGTAATGCTGTTTTGCGCTCTGAGGTCATTCGCCGCTTTTCATCGTGCAGTCGTGGATTGGACAATTCAGCATTCGCGGCTACCGAACTTAAGGCCTCATTGATCTCGATAATAGGTATTTTGTGCTGCTGTTGAATATGACTTTTAAAGCGATTAATAACTTTATTCAAATCAGCATCATCCGTTTGGGGATCACCAATAACAATGATTTGCGGCTGCCATTCATCTAGTAGATTGTCTAGTTTAGGCCAATCAAAGCGCCCCTTAGTAACCTTGAGTTGGTCGACGGTGTTCGCCGATTTAGTCAATGTTTGGCCGCTGGCAACACCCGTTCTCTTTAAGCCAATATCAAATGCTAATACGGTTTTTATTTCTTTATCATTCACGCGCCAAGGCTCATCGGCAATTGTTCACTGTCTGGGCGCGGCCGAGCTAGTAATTCGGTTGCCTGGCAGAAAGTGGAAAGATCGAGTGACAACCAAAATATCAATGTCATTAAAATACTCTTCCTCTGGAAACGCATTGAAAGGTGAGGCGTCACGTACAAAGCGCACAGCGGCTTCATTGAGCAGTCGGTGTGGCGACGGTGTAAGTATGTCTATGTCATTTATAGTGCCATTAGGGTTTATCGACACCGACAAAATCAAGGTCCCGGTCAGCTGTTTAGCCTTAATTTGTAATGGGTAATCCGCGTTTCCTGTTGTTACTACGCGTTTACGCCACTCATCCAGATATTTTGCCGCGCCATGCTGTTTCGTTGTGGTCGACAAAAATACCTTTTTTGGCCTTTTGTTATAATCGGCTTCGGTCTGTCTAATTTTTGCAATTAACCTTTTGCGTTCCAATTCTCGCTGAGATTTTGTGGTAAATATATCATCGCCTGTTTGTTTGGCTTTCGCTTCTAAACGAGTTTTATCTGGCGCTAATCTTTCAAGCGAAATTTCACCTTGCTCGGCGGTAATAAATTGATCAGGAGATATTCTCTTTACTGGTTCTTGGTCTGCTACCTTTACCACCGATTTAATAGGTGAGGGCTTAACCGTTTCGAAAGGCAGCGGTGATGTGGCTTCTTGATCATCCTCACCGCCTCCTTGATTATTATTGGTAGACACGGTATCGGCTTCCAAGGGCTCTTCGTTATTGGCGGTATTCTGCAAGATCACATCCAGTGTGTTATCCGCATTATTGAGTGAAGCAATATCAGGCAGCTTGAAACTAATGCCTAAAATTATAGCCACATGAATCAACGCCGAAAAAAATGCGGTAACACTCAGCAGGTCGCGGTTTTCGCTAGTTTCCATTGTTGAGTATCTTATGCTCTAGCTTTATTAAGTGGAGATCAAGAGTTGAGTTCAGGAGTACAAATCAAACTTTCAAGCAAGCTTAGCTTCTATAGCGCGCATTAAGTCTAATGCAATATTGGTGTCGAACTCGGCATTAATCTCTTTTATACAAGTGGGGCTGGTGACATTTATTTCGGTTAAACGATCGCCAATCACGTCGAGACCTGCAAACAAAATATTACGTTTGCGAAGTTCTGGTCCCACCTCGTGAGCAATCTCTAGATCACTAGCACTGATAGCCTGGGCCACGCCCTTACCGCCAGCGGCGAGATTCCCACGCGTTTCGCCTTTAGTAGGTATGCGCGCCAATACATAGGGCACGGGTTCGCCATCAACCATTAAAATACGTTTGTCTCCCTCAGTAATTTCTGGAATAAATTTTTGCGCCATAGCGTATTGAGTACCATAATTTGTCAACGTTTCAATGATGACATTGATATTTGGCGAACCTTGTTGAACGCGAAAAATCGACGTTCCACCCATACCGTCTAAGGGCTTAAGGATAATGTCTTTATGCTGATCTAAGAACGCTTTAAATTGTTCACTTGAGCGAGTAATAACTGTTTCTGGGCAAAGCTTAGGAAACCAAGCGCAATACGCTTTTTCATTACAATCCCGCAGTGCGCTAGGCGAGTTAACAACCAACGCTCCCTGCAGCTCCGCTAATTCAAGAATATAAGTCGCATAGACAAATTCCATATCAAACGGAGGGTCTTTGCGCATTAGAATGGCATCTAACGACCCTAATTTTATTTCCGTGGCGGCTTGCAGTTCAAACCAGTGATCAGCGTCTTGAAATACGGTAAGCGAGCGCGCCTGGCCCAGAGCAATACCGTTGTCTATGGAAAGATCGTCCATTTCGAAGTAATCAATATCCCAGCCAAGCTTTTGCGCTTGCCAGAGCATTTCGAAGGTAGAGTCTTTTTTGATATTAATGGACTGGATAGGGTCCATGATTACGCCTAATTTCATATTATAGCGAGCGGTCTCTTTATAGGATATATAAGCATAATGTTACCGCGAAATGTTGCGAAAGTAACGGTGTGCGGGGCGTGTCTAATATTGACGTTAAGTAATAATATTTGGTGCTCGAAAGTTCCGGCACAAAAAGAGTTAGTGATTAATTGCTCGCAACCTACCTCAAAGGCATAAATTCAGCGCTTATTGCTGCGGCATTCAATTGATTTTGGCGTATGTCTGTCATTTAGCGAAGGGACTTTTAATGAGACAACGTATCATTAATTGACAGCCAAAGACTTAATCAGTATTCGTTACTGGTATGATTTTGGTATGATGTGTATCGACAAAATAACACTCTCTTGCTAAAAAGCAATAGTTCTCATATATGATAAAGAATATAGTGCTGATGTTAATTAATCGCTTAACCAGTCGTTCTGTGACGGGATCAATTATGTATAAAGGATTACAGTCCAGTGGGTGGATATCGAAGGAATTGTTCGAGTCAGCCTGCAGACCTATAACCCTAGTAATAACGATAATGGGCATTATGACGCTCAGTGCCTGCGGTGGCTCTAGCAAAGTTGCCTCTAAAGAGGATGGGCCAGACATCACTCGACCACCGGTATTAATAGGTGAGCAACGAATTGAAGAAGTCCAGACCGCCCCAGATGAAATTATTTCTTACGAAGAGTGGCAAGAAAGGCTTAGGAAACGAGCTGAAAAACCATCAGTCGAGGCTAAATCAGATGAAAGTAAGCTAGAAGAAAAACTTTCCTATGAAGAGTGGCAAAAAAGTCGTGTCAAAGCTAAGAATTCAGGGGCTGAAGACCTTTCGTTTGAAGAGTGGCAGAAAAGACGAGCAGAGGCTGCTGATGCCAAGGCACAAGAATCAAAGAATAAGGATGATAAATAAGCTTCTGCCAAAGTCTTAAGTTACCTAAATAAAAAGTCTTAAATCACAAATAAAACTTAACTTATAACTGAACTGAAGTCAGTCTCTATACAAAGATACAGTTGATCGGTGCAAGGACTGCACTCGAATGGCCAATAGCATTGGCATAGGTCGGTCATTTACATTAGTCCGATTACAGCTTGTTCCATGATGTAAAAGGCGCAGAATAACGACTTATCTTACGATTGCACGTTCTTAAGCTTAGCATCTAACTCCCTCTTCATAATGTTTAGAATCGGCTTTTCAAGATTAGATGGTTGTAATAATGCTGTAACTTAACCCCGCGAGAATACACCCTGTTAATAGGTAATAACGTGTTTCTTAATTGGGCAACAATAATTAAACATTTAGGTTAGAGAAAGCAAAATGAAAACTAGATTAATTACGTCTCTGCTGGCAACAGCTGTATTAGCTACTAGCACTGCAAATGCAGAAGTAAAGGTGTCAACAAAAGGCGGTTTGAAAGTGACCAGCGGTGACTATGAGGTCAAAATCGGCGGCAGAATTCAGTATGACTACAATCGCTCAGAACTAAACGGTGAAACAGATGAAGACGAATTTGACGCCCGGCGTGCGCGTTTGTTCGTCAGTGGTAAGGTCGGCGACGATTGGAGCTACAAAGTAAATTTTAACGTCGACGGTGATGGTTTCGAAGATCTTTACCTTAGATACAGTGGCTTCGGTCCAGGCGCCGTTGTTACCGTTGGTAACCAACATCAAGCATTTACCTTATCGCAGCTTATTTCTTCAAAAGATGTTGGAATCTCTGAACGACCTGCGATCGTAGAGAGATATTTGATCGGTCGAAGAGAAGGCATTCAACTGCATGGTAATTTTGAAAAATTGCATTATGCGGTTGGGGTATTCACAGAAGAAGATTCAGACGATCAAAACGGTTTTGCGGGTCGCGTAGCCTATGCGCCAGTTAAAAATGACGTCAACACAGTGCATTTAGGTTTCTCGTACAAAGATACCGAAGAACAAGATGGTTTTGGATTAGAAGCAGCAGCTGTTTCTGGACCGTTCCACATTCAAAGTGAATACTTCAGCGCCGATGAATTTGATGGCAGCGGCGGGGAAGAAGATATAGATGGTTTCTATGTACAGGCAGGGTATGTACTGACTGGCGAAAAACGTCCATACAAAAACGGTACTTTCAAAAAGATTAAGCCAAACAGCAAATCGGGCGCATGGGAAGTAGTGGCGCGTTATGAAGATGGTGATGGCGGTTTTGGAGATGTCGAATTAGGAAATACTGATGCATCTTCTTATGCGCTTGGCGTGAATTATTACTACAACAACTACGTTCGCATCAATGCTAGTTACCAAGAAGGTGAGAGCAATATTTCAGACGATGACGGTAGTGAATTCAGAGTTAGATTCCAAGTCGCTTTTTAAAGAGTCGCTTGCTAGAAAATTTGCTTGCTAACAAAAGCAGGAATTAAAAATTAGAAAAGCCGACACCAGCGATGGTGTCGGCTTTTTTTGTCTTGCGAATCGCTAGTGTCGCTCTTTCGAACTGGTGGTTAAATAAGTACAATACGCGCATTCTTTGAAACCCTCTTTTTAAGCTCTAAGTCTCAAACTGCGAGCTACAAGCTGACTTTTTATGATTTCAACCGCGAACATAACCATGCAATTTGGCGACAAGCCATTGTTTGAAGACATTTCTGTCAATTTCAGCGACGGCAATCGCTATGGTTTGATTGGCGCTAACGGCAGTGGCAAGTCTACCTTTATGCGAATATTGGAAGGCTCTCTAGAACCCACCAATGGCAATGTGTCGGTAACTCCGAACGAACGAATCGGCAAATTAAATCAAGACCAGTTTGCCTACGAAGATGTGAACGTGGTTGACACCGTCATTATGGGTTATACCGAACTTTGGGACGTTAAAAAAGAGCGTGACCGCATTTACGGCCTGGCTGAAATGAGCGAAGAAGAAGGTAATAAAGTCGCTGAGTTAGAGATGGAGTTTGCAGAGATGGATGGTTATACCGCCGAGTCTCGCGCAGGTGAACTCTTGATGGGTGTGGGTATTCCCATAGAACTACATTCGGGTGATATGAGCAAAGTGGCTCCTGGTTTAAAGTTGCGAGTACTGCTGGCGCAAGCGTTGTTTTCTGACCCGGACATTTTATTACTGGACGAGCCAACCAATAACTTAGATATTCATACCATTCGCTGGCTAGAGAAAGTACTGCAAGAGCGTCGTAGTACCATGATTATCATCTCGCACGACCGTCACTTTCTAAATACCGTGTGCACTCACATCGCGGATTTAGATTATGGCGATATCAAATTATTCCCTGGCAATTACGATGAATACATGACGGCAGCTGAAATGGCTCGCGAACGCATGTATGCCGATAATGCTAAAAAGAAAGCACAAATCGCCGAGCTGCAAACATTTGTCAGTCGTTTTTCAGCCAACGCATCAAAAGCCAAACAAGCAACCTCGCGGCAAAAACAGCTGGATAAAATTCAGCTTGAAGACATTAAGCCATCAAGTCGAGTTAACCCCTTTATTCGATTTAAACAAGATAAGAAATTATTTCGCAATGCCATTGAAGTAGAAGCCTTGAGTATGGCCTATGATGAGCCCCTTTTTAGTAATGAGGACTTTAATCTCGAGGTTGGCGAACGCCTCGCCATTATTGGTCAAAATGGGGTAGGTAAAACCACCATGCTGCAAAACCTATTAGGCGAGGTAGCACCCAAGGATGGCACCGTTAAATGGTCTGAAAATGCCGAAATTGGCTATTATGCGCAGGACCATGCTGAAGATTTTGAAGTTGATAAAAACGTTTACGATTGGATGTATCAATGGCGTAAAGATGACGAAGACGAACAGTTTGTGCGAGGCGTATTGGGCCAAATGCTGTTCTCTAAGGACGACATCAAAAAGCCTATAAAAGTTCTCTCGGGTGGAGAAAAGGGCCGCATGTTATTCGGCAAAATAATGATGCAACGGCCGAATGTGATCATTATGGATGAACCGACCAATCATTTAGATATGGAGTCTATTGAATCGTTGAATCTGGCGCTCGACAATTACGAAGGCACGTTAATATTTGTCAGTCATGACCGTGAGTTTGTGAGTAGCTTGGCAACCCAGATATTTGAAATAGAAGAACAAAAAATACAACATTTTGTTGGCAGCTATTCGGACTACTTGCGCAAAAAGGACGCACAAGCTTAGCCAATTAAACGTGATATTGGAAAGCAACCCACTATGAAAGCATTTGAGATTGGCGCCAAAGACACAGTGATATTTTACATGCACGGTCTCAGAAGCCACGGTCGCGCGCAACACAGTGTTTTACAACATATAGTGAAAAACGTGGGTGTATCAGTGGTGTCTTTGGAAATGCCTGGGCATGGTGAAGATTCGATTAAAGAACATTGTATGGTGCCACCGTACCGACGTATCGTTGCGGGCATTAAGCGCGAAATCGAAAGCCGCACTCTAGCCACGGAGCAAGTTATTTTAATGGGCTATTCCTTTGGCAGTTCGCTTATGCTGTTAACCGCAGAGGCGTTGAGCAAAGATCCCGAGTTTGAGCCTCGAATTGCGGGCTTTATCGGCATTAGTACGGCGTTTCATGTGGGTCACAACGTCGCGCCTTGGAAAGTCGCTTTGGTCAATATAATCGCTCCTCTATCGCGGTTTTTGTTTAACCATTTTCGTTATGCCAGCAGCTTTGTCACCATTGGAGAAATGAATGCCAAGTTAATATCACCTGATGTACGTGTGCAAGAGGCCATTCTTACCGACCCCTTGGTATACAAAGGACGCATACCGTTAAACACCTCAGCACAAGTGTATAAAGCAGGTCTTGCGGCAAGAAAGGCATTGGATAAAGTGCGGTTTCCCGTATTGCTCTTGCACTCCGAAGACGATAGCGTTGCATTGCCGCCAGTACCAGAGAAAATGTGCGCACATGTAAAGCTGCGTCTATTTAAAAAATTACGTCATAATTGTATTGACGGTTTAGCGCGCGAGGCGATTGTATCGCGCAAAGCCATCACCAAATTTATTACCGAGCTAAGGTAGTAGAAAGTAAGATAGTTGCAACGCAATAAATTATTAGACGATAGTTAACAAAAACTCGGCCCTATTGGTCTTTGTTTATACTGTAAAAGGTTGTCTAATAGTTAAAGCCACAAAATAAATAATAAAAACTTCCTATGAAAGCAGATGATATTCGATGCGACAACGACCTCGCACTGTTTGAAAAACTAACAGAGCATGTTGACGTTAAGCGCGTTAATAAACAAATTGAGAAGCATGAAGCCGAAGGGCCCACCGGTATTCGGCGTAATTTGTTGTCTACCTCGGTGCGCCTCACTAAAGGTATGGCCCCCGAGATCACCAAAATGGCCGATGACTGTATTGAAAAGCTCGGCGTTGAATTGCCCTTAGAGCTTTATGTGTACTCCGGCCCCCAATTTAATGCAGCTTGTTTTAAGCCTGAGGATGACCGTCTTTATGTCATGTTTTCATCCAGCCTATTGGAGGGTTTTAGCTCTCAAGAGTTAAAGTTTGTGATGGGGCATGAGTTAGGTCATCACGTCTATGATCATCATGCGGTACCAATCGGTTATTTATTGCGTGGTCAAGCTCGTCCTGATCCGCAACTTGCCTTAGAACTATTCGCTTGGTCTCGATACGCTGAAATATCAGCAGATCGTGCCGGTGCTCATTGTGCGCAAGATATGGACGCAGTGGCAACATCACTTTTTAAATTGTCGTCTGGGTTAACTTCTAAAATAGTTAAATTTAGCTTAGATGATTTTGTTGCCCAAGCCGACGATATGCAGGCCTTCGATCAAGAACCTGGGCAAGGCGCGCCACAGTCAGATTGGTTTTCTACGCACCCATTTAGTCCGCTGCGAGTTAAAGCGCTTAAATTGTTTGAACAATCCAAGTTGTATGGCGGCAAGCAAAGTAAAACGGATTTAGAAGTTGGCGTCCAAGCCGTGCTCAGTTTGATGGAGCCGAGTTACCTAGAGGCAAAAACCGACACCGCAGAGGCGATGCGGCGGCTACTTTTCGCGGGCTTGATCACCGTTGCCGACGCCAGCGATGGCATTTCTGATAAAGAGCTGGAGGTGTTCGCTAAATTCTTTGGTAAATATGCCTTCACTGATAAGCTCGATATTGAAAAGATTAAGCTCACTCTGGATAACAGAATAAAAGAAGTGATGAACAAAAGCTCGCAAACACAAGCTATGCAGGTATTGCACGATATGTGTATCATGGCCCATGCCGATGGTGGCGTCACCGCGCCAGAACGCGATGTATTGGAGCAAGTTGCGAAAGGTCTCGATATCCCCAGTGCCTTCATATGCAGAACCGTGGATACTGAAAAAGATCTAGATTAAAATTATAAGCACATAAAATTATATTATTTAAAATTATATACAAGGATAGCTACAATCTTCTAATACGGTTTCGGAGCTAATTCCTGAAGCTCAGTGTCGGTCTTTGGTCGGCGTGTTTTTTATAAATTTAAATAGGTAATTTTGATGACCTCGGCATTGGCGTACGCGGAAGATAGAGCAACAAGCTCGATCTTTAATAGAGACTTAGATTTGATCGCTTTGAATCGTAAATTCAGCGCAAGCAAACCCAGTGAAATCATGAAATTCACAGTAGAAAACGCCAGTAACCCGGTGATTTTCACTAATTTTCGACCCTTGGCCGTCGCCTTTTTGCATTTAGTCACTCAGCCGTTGCCAGATATGCCGGTGATTTGGGTCGACCACGGTTTTAATACGGATGAAACTTATCGTCATATAGAGCGCGTGGTAGAACGGTTGAATTTAAATCTAAAAGTCTACTCTCCCAAAATGTCGGCAGCGCACTACACGGCCGTTTATGGAGAAATTCCGCCATTAGACACGCCTGAGCATGATCGGTTTTCGGAAATTGTGAAGCTAGAGCCATTTAATCGAGCTATGACCGAAATCAAACCCGATGTTTGGTTGAATGGGATTCGGAGTCACCAGAGCGAGCACCGCAAAAATTTGGACGTATTCACTTTTGGCAGCCATGGCACCGTGCGTGTGGCACCGATGTTCCATTTGAATGAATTAGATGTAGAGGAATATATCTTTGATCGTGATTTACCCGACAATCACGATTACGTTGACCCAACTAAAGGCGAAGAACATCGAGAATGTGGTTTGCTGTTACAAAGCTGATTACGCACAGGCTTATTATCTTTAGTCAGAAAACTTTTTGGTATCAATTGCTACAGAAATTTCTAACTTAAAAATTTACCTCGCAAGTTAATAAGCCCACTGCACCCCGCCACATAATTCAACAGACTCTGCGTCTTTTGTTACACTGGCCTGATGTTTAATCAGGACACGCTAATATCGTTATTAAATCAATCTGGGTCTCAGTCCGGCACCATGTTAGGCAAGGCCTTGGGCGTGTCTCGGGTCACGGTGCAAAAACGCATTCAGTCACTAATAGACAATGGTTTACCGATTTCGGCGACGCCAGGTAGGGGCTACACTTTAGAAAACGGAGTGCAGTTGTTGAGCGCTGATGCTATTGCGGCTGAGATTATTTCTGTAAATCCTGCTCACCAAGGCCGCTTTAGTTCCTTAGAAGTAATGCAATCTTTACCATCCACCAATGATCATTTGCTGGCGCAAGAGACCGAATTAGGCAATATGCGAGTTTGCGTGGCCGAATCCCAACAGGCTGGGCGTGGACGGCGCGGCAACGATTGGCAGTCAGCACCCTATAGAAATATCATGTTGTCGGTTAGTTGGAGCTTTCCGAATTGGCCAGAGACCATCACTGGGCTAGGCCTAGCGGTAGCGCAAACGGTGGTGGAGCTGTTAAATGCATTGCTGGCAAACAAAGAGTTGGTAGAGAACGAGCCGGAAGAGAAAGAGCCAGTAAACAAAGAGCCGGCAATTAGAGTGCCTGCAGCTAATAGTCCCGGCATAAAAATCAAGTGGCCAAATGATTTGATGGTGGCTGACGACAAGCTGGGTGGCATATTGATCGATGTTGCGGGCGAATCTTCAGGTGCCTGCAATGTGGTCATAGGTTTAGGTTTAAATGTGCACCAACCTGATTGGTCGACAGACAATGCAGATTATCGCTGGTGCGACTTAAATTCGCTTGGCATCCATACCGATAGAAACAGCCTGATAGGGCGAATAGTCGCGGCTTGGTTAAGCATGTTGCTTGAGTTTGAACAGAGCGGCTTTGCTCCTTTAATGGATCGGTGGAATCAGCTAAGTAGTTACGCCGGAAAAAGAATCCGAGTCGGCGAGCACGACAGCCATATAAAGGGTAAAATGTTAGGTGTTGACTCAGTAGGGGCGCTATTGCTTGAGAGTGACGATGGTCAAATACATCGATTTTCGGAGAGCAATGTTAGCGTGCGCTTAATATAGAAATTAGATTATGCATTTACTTTTTGACATCGGTAATACCCGCGTTAAATGGGCGCTTATCGAAGGCAGTGGTTTTTCTTCTCGAGATGCTGCGCAAGCGGACCAATTTGATGCTCAAGACAGTTTGCAGCCGCTGCTCGCTCATGCGAGCTATGTTAAGTCTGTGTGGGTGTCTTGTGTTGGCAGTCACGACGTTCTAAACAACATACAGACATGGGTTGATAGTAATTTAACTGCGCCGTTCAATATATTCAAAGTCAGTGCAGCCGCTGGTGAATTCAAAAACGCTTATAAAGATATTAAGAAACTTGGGGTGGACCGCTGGGCCGCCGCTTGGGGTGCTAGAGCGTTGGTACCTGAAGGGCATATTATTATTGTAGATGCTGGCACCACGGTTACCATTGATTGGCTTGATGCTAACAACGTGTTTCAAGGTGGTGCCATTGTGCCAGGCGCCACCCTAATGCACGATTCTTTGGTCGACCAAACGGTGGGCATTCAATCAGTGCTGGTAGATGCCGCACCACTGGTTGGTAGAACCACTCAAGACTGTGTAAACTCAGGGGTACATTTTGGTTTGGTTGGCGCTGTTAGAAACATCATTCAAGAAATGCAGCGAAAAATACATGTATCGCATTTAGATCATCCGCACTTGCACTACGAGGCAGAAGACGCCGTTATTGTGCTCACTGGCGGTGACTCTAAGATACTCTCTACTACACTGGGTCTAAAACTGCGTGTTGATAAAAATTTGGTTTTACGCGGGCTGGGCATTATGGCGCTCAATCCACGAACAGAAGGCAGTGAAACGAAATACAGTGAAACATTAATTAGCGAAGAATCGATTAGCGAAACATAATGAAATTAATCACCTACTTAATTGGAATTTTGATTATTGCCAATGTGGTGATTTATTTTTGGCCCGACGACCTCAATACTGGCGCTAAGTTATACGCAACTAAAGCCGATGTTAAACCCCACTTTTTGCGTTTGAATAAGGAGATTGAAGACAAGTATTACGCAAGAGAAAAAATAGATAAATTAGTAACTGAATCGACATTTACTCCACCCATCTCAAGTGACGATATCGCTGCGAATCTATTGCAAGAAGATGAAGCCGATGTCGCGCCCCCTAAAGAAGGTGATTGTTATCGTCTCGGGCCATTTTTACACGCCGCCAACTATGAACTAGCGCAAGCGGTATTGCTCAGTGAGGATCTCGATTATAAAAAAACCAAGAGGGTCGCTAAAGAATCAGACGTATATCGTGTTTATCTAGGTCCGTTTTCCGACCCCGCCCTAGTGATCGATACCAGAACGAAACTCAATAGCAAAAAGATTTACGATCACTTTGTTCGTAAAGAACCCAACGGCGGTATGATTATTTCTCTAGGTATTTATTCCAATTTAAATAAAGCCGCCGATGCGGTGGAATTATTTAGTGGTAGCTTAAATACCGTTCGCCAGCGCAGTGAGAATATAACCTTGCCAGACAGCTACTGGCTGCATTTTGCGATTCCTAAAGAAGACCCCCTGCGCGCCCAGTTAGAGAGAACCGATTGGGGCGAAACATCAGCCAAGGTGGGCCGCTTTCAATGCGTTGGCTGATATTAATAAATACAGATCTCGACGAATGATTAAGCGGTCGGCCTACAATGAATTCTTAAGTAGGTTTTTCTTCGACCATAAGTAAATTCCCACATCCGTCTTCAAACACGTTCTGAATACCCCATTTAGGATTATCCAGTTCAGGTCGCATTTTTACGCCCGCCGCCGTTAGTTTTTTAAACAGAGCTTCTACGTTCTCTGATTGTAATGCCATTATTGGCAGATTAGCTTCGAAGGCTGATTTCTGATAGCGCTCCGCAAAATTGCCATTACAAGGCTCTAACAAAATAGCCACCCCGTCTGTATCTTCTGCAGCAACGACTATCGCCAAGCTTGCATCAGCATCAAACTCCTTAGATTTAAAACCCAATTTATCGGTATAAATTTTATGTGCCTCAATAGGGTCCTGAACTGGCACACTCACTAGTGATACTTTCAAAAGATTACTCTCCTGGGATGTTTTATGTGTTGGTAACGCCTTTGCCAGAGTAATTTATATACTAGCCAGCTTAGTCAGGGCTCACTTTTTCCTCAAATCGATTGAGGCTTACGTTTTTTAAAGACTGTCGTGGATCAAAAATGCGCCCGTTCATGGCTATATAAACACCAGGCTCTAGTATTTGAGCGCCGATTAGCGCACACCCAATGTTAAACACAGCGTCGCTATCTCTGTATTGTGCAGGATACATAGAACCCGTTAGTACTATGGTTTTATCGGGGATTTTCTGTAAATACTCAGCAGTTTCAACCATTGTGTCCGTACCATGGGTAATAATCAATCTATCTGCTGAATCCGATACAATCGCATCTCTAATGATTATTCGATCGCTATCATCCAGGTCCAGACTGTCTTTTTGCATGACGGACATCACTTCGTAATCAACCACCACATTCGCTCTTTCTAGAACACCCGATGCTTGTGGTTCTCCGACTTCATACTTACTTTTCTTATCAAAGTAAGTTTTATCTATCGTTCCTCCGGTAGTAATGATTTTAATGATCATATGAATTCTATTTTTACCAACAACACATTCTATTCAATGGGCGTACTGCAAGAAATAAACGTTGTCATTTGCCGTATTAACTGACCTTACTTAATTAGTAAAATGATCAGCACAGATAAAAAGGCAATGACTTCAAAGACTATTCTAACCCAATGCCATTTGTCCCACTTTAACAATTCTTCAGGTAACTCAGCATTTGATATTGTGCGGTCGGCAAACTTCTGATTTGCTTCTTTAAAGTAGAGAAAGTATGTTGAAAAGAACGCTAGGGTTGAAATTCCTAGCACCAAAAAAAGTGCGGTTTGGCCAGTACTTTGAATCAAGTTAACCACTACAGTTGCGAGAGGAATCATTGTAGCAGCAATTGTCAGTGGAGCAAAAAATCGATAGATAAGCGGAGCAACGGAATCATGCTGCTCAAAAAAATCATCTGGCTCCATTTTCTTCCAAATTGGAACGAACAAACAAGCTTCCGCTATCTGTGCACCTAAAAACACGCCCAATACCAATGAAGATGATAACAACATGATGCTATTGATTTCGATCACTCTATTTTCCTCCGCTTCTAATTAATGGGTCTAGCACCCAGAGAACGAGTGCACTGAAAACTCGTATGGTGCTTGTCTATACAAACCGACACATACCTAATCCTAATGGAACACCGGATCTGGTTTTATAGCCGAATTTTTCGTAAAACGTCTCTTTGCCTTGTACGGCGAAGAGGCCTATCGTAGCCCCTTCAAGTGCTGTATTCGACAGATAGTTCTCTATTTTACTCATAATTAGTTCACCAACTCCTTGGCCCTGATATTGTGGGTCTACAACAACATCTTGAATATAAAAATAGAGATGTCCATCACCAACAATTCTGCCCATACCTATAAGACCTGCCTGCCAATAAATTGAAACACTATAGAGAGAGTTTGCAAGACTTTGCGATGCAAGTTCGTCGGAGACCATTCCCCAGTCGACACTGTCTCTAAGTTTTAGAAACTGCTTAGTGTTTGGCGCTTCTTCTATTATTTTGCACTCAGAGATCAATTTGTTTCTCCGTGACAGCATTGCTGACGTTTTCGGTTTTAAACTTATTCTGTGCGGCAGTTAATTTTCCAAGGTACACCGTTTTGATCTACAGTGATGGCGTAGCAGGGTGACCAAAACGTTTTTTGTGGAGGCAGAATAATTTCACCACCCGATGAAAGAGATGAAAATAAACTATTAACTTCGCTCTCTGAGTTTACAACGAGCAAAATATAAAACCCATTTGGTTTTTATACTCTTCTGGCCTTACATCAGCGCCGGCTAACTCAATATTTTTAATAGTGATATTTGCATGTACAACTTTATCTTGCCACTCACTTTCTGTTTCCGCAGAGATAGCTGAATTTTTGAAGCGCAACATCGTGCCAATAGTTCCCCCTAGGTGCTTTGAATAAAATTCGAAAGCTTCTTGGCATCGACCAGCAAAATTTAGATGAAAGGATATAGTCATTTGTATTCCTTCTTAGAAAAATAGTTAATACACATAATGCCTCTCAAACGCGCAGAGCGTAAAGACGTCCATCAAATTGTAGCGATTGTTAGATTGCATCTGTCTGTTTGTACCAATTAACTTGCAGCTTGTGTAGTTTCATCAAATATGGAACTTGAATTAGAGGTTCGAGTCTGAGTGAGGCAAAACTGGAAAGAATCGTTGAAATGACGCAAATGGCAAGTCCGATGTAGCCATTGATGATACAGGCAGATAAGCCCCAGTCTTTTCCGAATAAAAGCCCAAATGCACTTACCCCATTTGCGATAATTATCCCTTGTATGATCAAAGCTCCCCCAATAGTAAGGCGAGACTGCAGCTCGCAGCCCGAATATCTCAAACTGCCCAGGTGTAATGATGTCTAAAAATGGATAAACAACCCACATAATGGGTATCGCAGCCGACGCAATTATAAAAATCCACCCGAAGGCTTTGATCCATCTTGGAATCAGGCTTTTCGATATTATTCAATATTGATAGGGATCACTACGTTAATCTAACGCCCAAAGCAACGGCGCATTTATGCGTCCGTTTGACTTTGCCTGTTAGCTTCTTTTGTATGATAAAAATATAAATATAGTAAACCGATTGGTGCTATAAAAATCGCAGCGGACCAGCAAATAGCCATAGTTACATATTTCATTATTACTACTACGAAAATACTACCAAAGAGTACTGTATCACCGAGGATATATCCAATCACACTTTCATATACAAATCGCGAGTAAGGATATAAAACTGTATTAATAATGCAGAAGAAAATCAAATTCGTAGGCATACCAGTAGATTCTCCTTGTGAAAAAATAAAGAAAAATACAGCTGGAAAAATCAACCCAAATAAAAATTGCCTAACATAATATTGCTTTGAAAGGCCCCCGAATGTTCTTTGAATTATAGTGTTCATTTATATCTCCTTAATTAGTATTTATGAAGCTAACAGCTTATTTAGTGCGCAACGCATGTTTCCTGATCGATATAACTCCATATTTGTCCCCTAAGTTTATGTTACTAAAAAGTTTTGTGTTGAATTTAGTTTTCACCTTGGTGTGAAGGCGAGCCGTCCTAGTAACACATCTTAGCAGTGCACAATATCATTCTCAATTTCCATTTAAGTTATTGTTTTAGCTAGTTATTATTTTACGTGGGGTGTGAAAGCGTGCGGTTAATGGTTGTCAAAGTTGTCGTTTTTAGGATTTTTGCTTGTTAAACTATATGTATATACAGTTTTTGAATTATTCAAAAGCTTAGTTTTAAACGTCTTTTCTAATCGGTTTGGGTTTGAAAGAAGCTAGTATTTGTACTGAGTTTTTTGAGTGATTCGGCGAATAAAATCACTAATTCCGTGTATCAAAAAAAATAAGTGATCTGTCGTGCCGAAAATACAGCGCAGGGTTAGAAAAAACCTTATAAGCCGTTGTTTTTTTCGCATAGAAGCCATAGAATGCGCGGCCTGAACATAGTTATGCCTGCATAGCTCAGTAGGTAGAGCAACTGACTTGTAATCAGTAGGTCGTTGGTT
>CAZJWW010000007.1:3460-36419 GCA_964549895.1 uncultured Gammaproteobacteria bacterium | reverse complement strand
GCGAACCTAAATGTCGCTGTAGAACAATTTTCTGGAGAAGACACCCTAGCGTTTGTAGAAGCCTTAAAGACAGCGCGTGAAAAATACGCTGATCGCTTGGCCGCCGGAAAACAGATTTACCTCTACATCGAATCACCTTGCAACCCCCATGGTTATGTTCTAGATGTCCCACATTTGTGTCAGTTAGCACATGAGGCTGACGTTCGCGTAATATTAGACGCAACCGTTGGCACACCATTTCTAGTACAACCACTGCAGCGCGAAGTCGAAACAGAGAGACCCGATTTCGTGATCCATAGTTATACTAAAGATCTCACAGGCTCAGGTTCTGTGATTGCCGGCTGTGTGATTGCTCGAAACGAAGATATGTTTGCACCCAAGGGAAGTGACGGTTGGGACAACACCATGTTTTGGAATGTCTACTATGTTAAAGGTGCATTTTTGAACGCTGATACCGCGTTTGAAGTACTAACTGGCATGCGCACATTAGAAGTGCGGATGTTAAAAAAATGCATCACCACCCAAATTTTCGCTAATTTTATGGATTCACATCCATTGATTAAAGTGAACTGCAATGGCTTACCAGAAAATAAGAATAGAGCACTCGCCGAAGAAAACTTGCTGCTGGGGTTTCCTTCTGGTTTATTTACCGTCGACATGGGCAAAGAAATTCCGGACGAGGCCTTTCATCGATTCTTTGACTGTCTGGAACCTGCTTTTTCACACATGATCAGCCTTGGACAAACCAACAGCATTGTCAGCTGCCCAGGTTTGACCACTCACTCCGAACTAAATGCAGAGCAACAGCAAGAAGCGCAAATATTTCCAACCACTATTCGGTTCGCGATCGGCATCGAAAACCCGATGGACTTGATTAAACATATCATTGTTGCGACCAAACTCTCTATCGACCCCGCCCTGCCCGATTTCTCTGATAAATTTATGTCCATTGAACAAGCTCGCAGGATGGCCAACGATGTGTATGTGGACATGCATCGCCGTTATAGCGAATTTATAATGTAACATTAACGTTTACCTACACTTGCCCTTTAGTTTTAGTGCAGCCGATTGAGTGCGAGCAATTCTTAATTATGACCGATACATTTATACAGCACTTACAATCTGAAATCACCGACGTCCGCGATGCCGGCCTCTACAAACACGAACGCGTTATCACTACCGCGCAAAACGCCGAAGTAGCGGTCAATAATGGCAAGAGTGTACTCAATTTTTGTGCCAATAATTACCTTGGTTTAGCAAACCATCCTGAGTTACTTAACGCTGCAAAAGGTGGTTTAGACGACTATGGGTTTGGCATGGCTTCTGTACGTTTCATATGCGGCACGCAGAGCATCCATAAAATCCTGGAAGCTCGACTCAGTGAATTTCTTGGTATGGAAGATACCATTTTGTATTCTTCGTGCTTCGACGCCAATGCCGGCTTATTTGAAACATTATTAGGCCCTGACGACGCAATAATTTCCGACGCACTCAATCATGCCAGCATTATTGATGGTGTGCGTTTATGCAGCGCCAAACGATTTCGTTATGCGAACAATGATATGACGGAACTTGAAACGCAGTTGCAAACGGCTGATGATGCAGGCGCGCGCTTTAAACTAATAGCCACTGATGGCGTTTTTTCCATGGATGGCGTCATCGCAAATCTGCAAGGCATTTGTAATCTAGCCGATCAGTATGGCGCCATGGTGATGGTCGATGATTCTCACGCAGTCGGCTTTCTAGGTGACAGCGGTCGTGGCAGTCATGAATATTGTGAGGTAATGGATCGCGTCGATATCATTACCGGCACCTTAGGCAAAGCGATGGGCGGTGCATCGGGCGGATTTACTTCTGCTAAAAAGGAAGTCATTGAATGGCTTCGGCAACGTTCTAGGCCTTATTTGTTTTCCAATTCATTAGCACCATCGATTGTAGCCGCATCGATTCGTGTTCTAGACATGTTGGCCGATGGTGATGACTTACGTGAAAAATTACACACAAACAGTGCTTATTTTCGCAAACGTATGACTGAAGCCGGCTTTACACTGTCGGGTGCAGATCACGCAATTATTCCCGTTATGTTAGGAGACGCAAAACTGGCGGTCGATATGTCTGAACGACTCCTAGAAAGAGGTGTTTACGTAATCGGTTTCTCTTACCCTGTTGTGGCGAAAGATCAGGCACGCATACGCACGCAAATGTCAGCCACTCATTCATTAGCGCAAATTGATCAAACCGTTGACGCCTTTATCGAGGTTGGTCAAGAACTGGAGGTTATTTGATGAAAGCACTTTCTAAACTGCGTGCCGAGAAAGGAATCTGGATGACTGACGCCGAAGTGCCGGTCGCCGGCCCCAATGACCTGCTAATTAAAATTCGAAAAACTGCGATTTGTGGAACCGATATGCATATTTATAGCTGGGATGAGTGGTCACAAAAAATCATTCCCATACCCATGATCGTAGGCCATGAATACGTTGGTGAAGTCGTTGACATAGGCTCCGAAGTGCGCGGCTTTAATTTAGGAGATCGTGTATCTGGTGAAGGTCATATTACTTGCGGACATTGTCGAAATTGTCGTGCCGGCCGCCGTCACCTATGCCGTAATACCGTGGGGATTGGGGTAGACCGCCAAGGCGCGTTTGCAGAGTTTTTGGTAATACCAGCATTTAATGCATTTAAGATTCCGGAAAATATTAGTGATGATCTTGCGGCAATTTTTGACCCCTTTGGCAACGCCGTGCACACTGCCCTTTCGTTTAATCTAACTGGGGAAGATGTGTTAATTACCGGCGCTGGACCAATTGGTATTATGGCCTCCGCAGTAGCAAATCATGTTGGGGCTAGACACGTTGTTATTACCGACGTCAACGATTACCGTTTAGAACTCGCCACAAAAATGGGTGCAACGCGCGCCATTAATGTCACGGATACGAAGATTGAACAAACCATGCAAGAACTTGGCATGACCGAGGGCTTTGACGTGGGCATGGAAATGTCCGGTGTACCCGTCGCATTCAATAGCATGCTGGAGAATATGAATCACGGCGGCAAGATCGCGATGTTAGGAATACCACCAACAAGTATGGCCATAGACTGGACTGAAGTTATTTTCAAAGGTTTAGAAATTAAAGGAGTCTATGGTCGAGAAATGTTCGAAACTTGGTACAAGATGGCAAGCTTGATTCAATCTGGACTCGATTTAAAGCCCATACTGACACACCAATTCCCCATTGATCAGTTTCAACAAGGTTTTGATCTAATGGCTTCTGGACAAACAGGTAAAGTGATACTGAACTGGTAAGACAGGGTGATTTTTAACTCTATGTAATCTAAACAAGGAACTCACAACTATAAATAAAATCCTTAATTTGCTAAATTTTTAAGGATGCGCCAAAAAATACTAAAAAATACGCTATTTACATTCTTTGTTCTGTTAATAACTTTACCCTTGGTTAAAGCCAGCTCATTGCCCCCGATTATTAATTTTATATTGAATGGCAATGATACTGAACTAGACTCTAGCCCAAACCCCGAGTTCGATCCAACGGTTCTAGTAATTCCTAAAATTGGTGCCTATCACGGGGCTCTACCATCAATGATAGTCCCGAACGATTTACTATTGCAGGGCGATTGGCATAGGACCCCTATTTTATTGGCTTTGATGCGCCTTAAATCGTTTAAATTTGGGATATAGAATTGATTAAGAAAAGTAATGCTGCTTAGGTAGACATTAGCTCTTTATTTTTGGGCTAAATAAATAGTGTGTTTACTGCCTTTACCTTTGTGCGCTCTAATCGTTTTAAAGCTGACCTTAAACCGTGCCTTTTTTAGCTTTTTGGTAAACCTTGGGTCATGCCATGCTGACCAAACCGCCAATACCCCGTTAGGGCGCAGAGTTTCCCGAATTTCAAGCAAACACTCCATGGAGTAAAGATTGCTATTGTCATCATGAGTAAAAGCTTCGGGGCCATTATCAACGTCTAGCAAAACAGCATCGTAGACGGCGCGTTGCGCAATAAATAGCTCCGCCACATCACCTAAATATATTCGCACTCGGTTATCATCGAGCGGTCTACCTGCAACTTCGCCAAGTGCATCTCTATTCCATTGCACTATATCAGGCACTAATTCTGCAACCAGTACTTCAGAACTTGGTGGTGTGGCCTTGAGCGCTGCGCCTAAAGTAAAGCCCATCCCTAAGCCGCCCACCAATACCTTGGCATTTTCAACATTTCGAATATGTGCACAACCCAACTCTGCCAAGGCAATTTCAGAAGAATACATGCGGCTTGACATTAACTCTCCATGCACACCCTTCAACTTAATAAAAAAATCACCATCGCGCTGAGTTAAAATTAATTCACCACCGTTATTAGGAATAGTTGCCGTGCCTAATATGGTCGTGGGTTTCATGGTTTTAGTTAGCTTAGGCGTGAAAACGAAGTTATTCTCGTGTTTTAATATTAATAAAACTCTTCTTGATCTATTAGATTTTGGTCACTGATTAGTCTCAGCGTTTAATAGTAAAAATCCCTTTTAAATCGATTTTCAGAACTAAAAAAGCGGGTCACATAATGACCCGCTTTAATTAGTTTTGCACCTCTAGATTTTCTGAGGTTATTTCGAACTCTAAGGTCTTTTAGAAGCCGTCGGAGTCTTAGCTAGCTTACCGGCTTGTGATACCCAGTTGTCTCTATCAATTCGACCCTTAAAGGCATCCAATAAATCGTCCGCTTCTTGCACATCCGCCTTAGTCCAGTCTGAGACTTGCCAATAGTAGTAAACACCAATTCCGTGAAGCATTTTCTCCAGTTTAGGCCCGACGCCACTAATAACTTTTAAGTCATCCGGCTTACCAAAAGCGGCCGAGCGTAATCGGTTTCCTCGACTGCCCAAACGATTAGCAATAACGGATTTGTTATTTTGCGAAGAAACTGGCTTAACAACCGGCTCGGGCGCAGGTTTAACAACTGTTTTTTGCACAGCTGGGCGCTTCTTTAGCTCAGCTTTCAACGACTTAATTTCTGCCAATAAAGGAGATAAATCAGGGTCTTTTTGCTTTGGAATTTTTATATTGCGAATGGCGGTCATTAGAGGCAAGGTGTTTACCTCTTTTCTTTCTGGAATTCGAATTCCTCTAACCGCTTCTAATACAGGTGATAAATTTGTTTTTTCCGGTTCAGGGATTCGTATCTTATCTATCGCACTTAGCACTGGTGAAAGATCAGTTTTCTGAGGGTCGGGAATACGAATATTTTCAATCGCACTTAACACGGGAGTTAAGTTTGGTTTCTCAGGTTCTGGGATACGAATTTTATCTATCGCCTGAAGGACCGGCGACAAATCAGTGGTCTTTGCCTCTGGGATTCGTATCGACGAGATTGCATCCATTACGGGGGCAAAATTTGGTTTCTCGGGAACTGGCATTTTGATACCAGATATCGCGCCCAGCACAGGTGACAAGTCAGTATCCTTAGGTTTTGGCATGGAGGCAATTTGATTTTGTACTGCTCCAATTTGTTGAGCGACTTCCGCTAAATCGGCACTCATGTCGGAATTTTTTAATTTATCTTCAATTGGAGAGAAGCGTCCGAGTACACCGTCTAATTTAGAGTCGACATTATTTTGCAAAGACATATATTGCGATTTTAAGGTGTCGTACTCCTTTTTACCGGCCTCATGTTTCGCCAGAGCTTCAGAGTAAGAAACAGTGACATCCTTATAGTAGGAGCGCTCCAACCATTTTCTCAACAAATAACCACCGATGGCTGATAGCAGCATCAAAAACAACATCTTTAATAATAACCATATGAAACCCATGTGATTTCTCCTCTTATTGGGAAACGTGAAATTCGATTCGTCTATTTAAAGCATAAGCTTCTCGAGAGTCGCCTTCTGCTCGCGGTTTAGTTGGGCCAAAGCCCTCGGGAGAGAGACGGTCGCCTTTGACACCACGCTCAACAAGCGCATTGACTACCGCCGCGGCTCGAGCATTACTTAATGCCATGTTCGCCTCTAAACTGCCCGATTTATCAGTATGTCCTTCAACACGAATTGCACCAGGACAAGATTTTGCCAGATCAGCGATTTGATCTAACAATGGTGCCGAAGAGGCTTTTAGATTAGCACTGCCAACCGAAAAACCAATTGATTTTCCATCAAGAATTTTAGCGAAAGATTGATTGCATTCATTTGAGCTGCTTATAAGGATACGGCCGAGATTAGCACCTCTTATCGGCTCTCTTGCAGAAGAGTCCAAACTTTTAACTTGCGCGCGTTTGGCTTGGCATTGAATGGAATAAACGCCTTCTATTGAACTCGCTTCACCACTTCCGCAAGCTGCTAAAAGGTCACCAACACGTTTCGCCAACACTGCTGAGGCAGGATTTAGGCTAACCTTAGTGACTTGTACTTTATCGATAACGCTGGCTAATCGAGGTGGGTCAAGCCGTTGTTTTGCGGCGCCAACCAAAGCCTCTTTTTCAGCTTGGGAACCAACCGTGCCTGTCAAAGTGAGTACGCCTTCGTTAAGCTTACCAATCATCCTACCCCAGACGGGTTTTACCACTGCAGGTTTTGCGACGGGTTTAACAGCAGCTTTTGCTGGTTCGGCAAACTCACCATTAACTTCAGAACGTACAGCATGGCTGCCCAAAAATGTAGAGCCGACCACGTCGTGGGCTATTTCGATTGCGCGATCACCCTGCTGCTTGGGGCCTCGCCCCGAAAGCGTCACCTCTTGACCATCAACGTCAACGTTAACCCAGTCAAGATTTTGCGCAGCAAGTTCTTCGGTTATCTCGGTTTGCACCGTATTTTGAATGGTGTTTTTTGCATACCAACCCAGGGCATAGAGTAATGGCAATAAAATAAACAATAAACCAAGCAATCCCCATGGAAAAAAATTATCTCCCAATAAAGGTTCTCTGTTGCGTATACGGTAGCGCATAGTACTTTTGTTTTCGTACATCTATAGGGCTCCTGCTACTAGTGATCAATTTATGGTGCTAAAAGCGAACCGAAAGAGTAAGCCAAAATTTCAACTTACAATGTAAAATTTTTTAAAATCAATGACAGAGGTACAAATTAACCAATTATTGTTTCAAATATTAAGCCTGACTATTTTTACACTAAAACTCATTATTACAATTACAAAATCGCATTACCTGCCCCTCACAACTATGCGATATAGTATTAAACGAGATACTGATGTAAAACCAAAAAAATTTCGGGAACCAATAAGGTGGCTATATGAACAAGGTAAAAAGCGAACGCGCCGTACTGGCCGGCGGCTGTTTTTGGGGTATGCAAGATTTGATCCGAAAAATGCCCGGCGTATTATCAACTAGAGTGGGCTATAGCGGTGGCGACGTTGCTAACGCGACATACCGTGATCATGGCACCCACGCTGAGGCCATTGAAGTAATTATTGATCCGAATTTATTAAGTTATCGCCAACTATTGGAATTCTTCTTTCAAATCCATGATCCAAGCACTAAAAATCGTCAAGGAAATGATCGTGGGATGGCGTATCGCTCTGGAATTTACTATACCAGCGACCAACAATTGCGTATTGCTAAAGACACCATAGCTGATGTCGACGCATCAGGATTATGGCCAGGTAAAGTAGTAACTGAAGTGGCAGCAGCGAGTGACTTCTGGGAAGCAGAACCTGAGCACCAAGATTATCTTGAGCGAGTACCCAATGGCTATACTTGTCATTTTGCTAGACCCGACTGGCAGCTGCCCCGCCGCAAAGTGTCTTGAATGTAGTTCTTTACTCAGAAGCTTTAAACACGTCTCCATTTTTCATAACAAAATCGACTCGCTCTAAAATCGATATATCGTCTAGCGGATTACCTCTTACAGCAATTAGGTCCGCATGCTTGCCCACGCTTAACGAGCCAAGATTATCTGACTCACCTAACAAATCGGCAGCATGAACGGTTGCTGCAAGAATAGCTTCTATAGCCGGCATTCCGTTGTCGACCATCAAGACAAATTCCTTAGCATTGTCTCCATGCCTTGACACCCCGCTGTCTGTTCCAAACGCAATCTTGACACCGGCATCATAAGCCTTCTTAAAATTTGCTTTTAGTTGCGGACCTATTTCACGAGCTTTAGGTCGAATTATTTCTGGGAAATAACCGTCAATTTCAGCTTTTTCAGCAACGAATTCTCCTGCGAGAATTGTCGGCACTAAATAGGTACCGTTTTTTTTCATCAAAGACCGTGCTTCATCATCCATCAAAGTGCCGTGCTCGACACTGTCAATACCCGCTTTGATGGCGCGCTTCATGCCTTCGGCTCCATGCGCATGTGCAGCCACTTTAAAACCATAATCTTTTGCGGTTTGTATTATGGCTTCTAATTCATCATCCATGAATTGTGGATTTTGGCCATTTTTCGCAGTGCTTAATACTCCACCAGTAGCGGTTATTTTAATAAGATCCGCGCCTTCTTTATAGCGTTGGCGAACCGCTTTTCTGCCTTCTTGCGCGCCGTTGACAACGCCGAACTTAGCAACAGGATCGCCCATAAGGTCATTACGATACCCGTTAGTAGGGTCAGCATGACCACCCGTCGTGGCAAGTGATTTTCCCGATGTGAAAATTCTTGGACCTTCTACATAACCTTGAGCAATCGCGTTCCGCAAAGCCTTGGTAGTAGTACCGTCATCACCCAAATTACGCACGCTGGTAAAACCGGCTTCCAACGTGACTTGCGCGTATTTAGTGGCTCTAAAAGCGTAGTCCGCCGGATTGAGTGTGAAACGTTCTAGATAAGAGCGCGGGCCGCTTTGTGAAGTGAGGTGCACATGCATGTCGATCAAACCGGGCAAGCAGGTGTAATCGCTTAAGTCGATTACATTGACTTCGTTTATCAAAGCAGAGCTAGCGCCATTACTTTCTGCAATAATCCGATCTTCTGAAACAGTGAAGGTTTTAGGGCCAGTCCTTCTTTTACTTTCAACGTCAATTGTAGCGCCACATTTAACAAGTATTTCAGTTGCGGCAGATTCAGTTGAAGCAGACTGGGCTAAAACAATAGAAGCATACACTGCACAACATGCCATACAACTTAGGAGTACCTTCAAAGAACCGAATGGAGTTTTGTTCATAGTTAACCTTACTGAGTTTATTTTATTAGTTACGCTGCCTTTGTTATTTATCGAGAAAGCACTTAAATGTAAAACAGTTTAGATATTATTTATAGGGCCCCGTTTATTCAACATCGATCTCTGGCAATTCACCGCTTTTATTTGCAGGATCATATTTTGCAAACCAACCAAGAATATTATCTACCTTTGCTATTAAATTACTCGGGCGCCCTGCTATAAAATGTGGCGCGCCTGGAATTCTAACCAACGCTGAATCAACTTTTTGCAACTTCAACGCTGTATAAAATTGCTCGGCTTCCCAAGCAGGTGTGCGCCAGTCTTCCTCTCCAACCATTACCAAGGTTGGCGTTTTAACATTGCCAACTAACGATATGGGCGATCGCCTCCAATACAGCTCGGGATCTTCCCAAGGTTGAGCGCCTATCCAATGACGACTTACAAAACGGGCGATATCTGCCGACAATGCCATAGTTGCCCAATTAATTACTGGCTTAATAGTTGCAGCAGCGGCAAAACGGTCAGTTTTACCAATTGCCCAAGAAGTTAATACTCCACCGCCAGAACCACCGGTAATAAAGAGACGCTCTTCATCAACGTATTCTTTTTTGACCAATTCATCTACCACCGTCATCAAGTCTTCGTGATCATTACCAGGGTAAGCTTTTTCAATAAGTTGCGCGAACTCTTCGCCGTATCCGGTTGAACCACGTGGATTAACATAAACGGTAACGTAGCCTTCTGCCGCGTAACGTTGTATTTCAGTGGCAAAAAATGGACCGTACATAGTGTATGGGCCGCCATGAATCTCCAGCAACATAGGGTAAGAACCATCCGCCTCGAAACCCTTTGGCAAAGCAACCCAAGCTTCAATCGATCGGCCATCATGGCGTGACTTAACTTCTATCTCTTCAATGGAGGCCATGTCTAGAAACGGCAACACATCGGAATTCAAATCGGTTAGCACTTGGCTGCGTGCAGAGCCTTTTTGAAAAGCAACTTCAGCCGGACGATCTGGCGAACCCTTAGTATAAGTAATCATCGGACTGGCACCACCTGCGCTACTCGCGATCGAAAAAGAGCCGGCTGCGTATGGCCTTCCGAAAGAGGTACCACCAACATCGGTCGCCAATACTTTGATATTTCCTGACAAATCGATGGACACCAAATTAACAAAACCATTGACCTGCGTTTGCGCTATCAAACCTCGGCTATTTGCCAACCATTGCACCGAATCAACCGTGTGATCATATCCATCCGTGAGATTTCGTACGTTAGAACCATCGGCTTGCATTACAAAAACATCAGTTTGTTGATAGCCTTTTAACTCATCGTCATAGCCTCGATAAGCAACCAGCTTTTTATTTGGCGCGACCATAGCACTGTGATCCGGACCATCACGATCTGTCAATTTGCTCAACGAAAAATCACTTAGCTCAACTTTATAAAGATCACTCTCAATTGGATCCAACTCAGGGTTTTCAACATCGTTACCCTGCACAATAAGCGAGTCATTGCTTAACCACGCGGGCGAATGAAACCTGTTTTCGCCGAAGGTTATTTGCCTAGGTGTACCGCCCTCAGCGCTAACCACAAAGACTTGCTCAGTGCCCGGTTTTAAATAGCCTGCTCCGTCAACACGGATAACCAAGTCATCAAATACACGTACTGGTTCAGCCCACTCTGCACCCTCGGGCGCAGACGGCGGCGATGTGAGCGATGGCGCCTCTTTGCTTACAAACATTGAAAATGCAATCGATTGTCCATCTGGCGACCACCTCGGCGCGCTCGGGTTTTGTTCAAATTGCGCAATCGAAAAGCTCTCTCCGCTATCCAAATAACGAACTTGTAAACTTGGCTTTCCATCCACCGCGGTTAAATACAATATTCTGTCGCCACTGGGCGACCATCGCACGGAAGAAGTCGAACCTTTACCACTTATCAGTGGCCGCTGAACGCCGGTTCGAGTATCAATACTCCATAGATCACTGCGCACCTTATCGTTAAATTTATCCATTGAACGGCGCGCATAAATAATCGTTTTACCATCCGGCGAAATTTGTGGAGCACTAGCGTATTCAAGATCAAAAATACGCTTGGAGGTGAATTTACGGTTATTCTCGCCAAGATCTTCAGAATATGCCTTGTGAGAATGAAAGTTTACCGCGACCAGGATTAGTAATAACAACGCAAATTTGATCATATTTTCTCGCTTAATTAGTCAAAAATGGACAACTCGCCCGCAGACATACAGTACCAGACCTTTATCTAAATTTGATAAAAATTGTGGGCGTTCAAATTTCCGTAATTCTAGCTTTAAAATAGATTTTTTGCCCTTATGTCTAGTAATCTACAGAAATTAAACTTTATTGGAGAATGAAATGCTTACACAATATGACAGCAAAACTAGTTGGCAAAGAGTCTTGTTTACCGCTGTTTTTTGGGTGATCTTTTACGTATCACAACTTGTTTTAGCCGCAGTGGTTATCGCCCAGTGCCTCTTTCTTTTGGTTGGCGGCAAACCGAACGGTCAATTGCTAACATTTGGCGAGCGTATGAGTCGCTACATCCATGATATTTTGAGATTCGTTACCTTTAATAGCGAAGAAAGGCCTTTTCCATTTTCTGATTTCCCAAAATCCGACATTATAATCGCCGCAGAACAGTAGACCTTCAAACTCCAAAGACTTAGCCTAAACCACAAAGTAGGCTAAATCTTGGATGGCGGTTTATTACCCAATAGATACCGCGCGCCAGTCCCAAATTTAGCCGCCAAGTCATCAGGGTTGTATAAGCGACATGACTCTAAGGACAAACAACCACAGCCTATACATCCATCTAACTTGACCTTTAAATTTTCTAAGGATCTAATTTTTTCATCTATATCGACGACAAAACTCCGACTCAATTTTTGCCAATCTTGCTTAGTTGGAGTGCGTGAATCAGGCAAGGTCGCTAAAAGCTTAGATACGGCATCAAGACTATATCCCATTGACTGGGCAACCAAAATAAACGACACACGCCGTATAACATGGCGTGCAAAGAAACGGTGCCCACTTGCTGCTCGCACCGAAGGAATCAATTCTTTATCAGTATAAAATCGTATTGCGGAAACTCGTGTTCCAGTTCGTTTGGCTATATCTCCAATACTAATTAAATTATTTTCGGCCATATCTCTTGATCTCAAGTTAACTTTAGATATTAAAGTACATAGACTTTAAACAAGCAAGAGGAAATATTATGGCGTATCTAGAACACGCGAACGTTACTGTTAAAAACCCAGACCAAACCGCGCAGCGACTGATTGACTTATTTTATTGGGAAATTCGTTGGAGCGGTGCTGCTATGAATAACGGTCACACAATCCATGTTGGTACAAAAGACTGCTACATTGCTCTCTACACCCACGACAATATCGCTGCCAGTACTAGCAATAGCGATAACATTGGACATCTAAATCATCTTGCATTGGTAGTTGACGATTTAGAAGCAGTGTCCAACCGCGCAAAAACACTTGGTCTTGAGCCCTTTAACTTCGGTATCTATGAGCCAGGTAAACGATTTTATTTAATGATCGATACGGAGCTTGAACTTGAAATAGTCAGTTACAACTAAAATCCAGCGCTCATGAAAATCAGTATATATTCAAGGGCAGTTCCTTTTCTGGCAACATTAATTGAATATCCTTGAGACACAATCATTGCTAACACAGTCGAGGCAATCGTTAGCGCTTAGATCGCAATCTATAAGATTGAAAACCAAAAAAGGTCAGCGCACACATACCCACACCAACAGCGATTAACAATAGGCGATATAAAAAGGCGATACCGCCAATATGCAATGCATAAGACAAATCAACTGTGCGCATCATGGTGCTTTGGTTGCGTGCGTCTTTGATTAATACTTCCTGAGCATTGATAAATTTAAGCGTTGTTTTGCCCGTAACATCCCAGGCCCCTTGTTGCGATATACCTATGACTCGCTTGCCGCCATCTTCATTTGCCGGTTGCACCCAACGTAATCGCGCTCCCGGGAATTCCGTTAAAGCGAAGTCTATTTGGGATTGCCATGTATCGTTTATTACGTTTTTTTTAACTAACACGGGGACAAGCGGCTTGTTAGAAAAACCGTTCAATAACAACCATCGAGATTCACTAGGGTAAACCAAAATAACACCAGTTAGCGCCACTAGAATAATAGGTAGAACTAGCAATGCGCCAAAGTTCGTATGGCTTTTTCTGGCGTTAGCAAATGTGCTCTTAAACGAAGTTCTTAGTTTCCAAAAACGCCTGTTGGGCCACCATAGCATTAACCCAACAGTGGTTAACAGTAATAGCAATACGCCACTCGCTCCCGCGATATTTAATCCGACTGCGTTACCGAGCAGAAAACGATGATGCAGGTCTAGCAACCAATCTTCAATCGCTTCATTACCTTGCCATACCCTGACTTGTAGACCGTCTTGACCATGAAAAGCGTAGTTATGATCCGGCAAAAATACTTTGTGTATGCTCAAATCCTGACTGTTCAACCTCACAAAACGAACATTCCCTTTGTACAGTCTTTCGATATATTTAATGGCATTAGCAACACCTGAGTCATCAATGCTTGCTCTCGCTTCTGGCATACTAATCCATAAATACTCCTTTTTTAGCAATAACAAAGTCCCGGTTAAGCTAATACAAAACACAAAACCGCACAGCAGTAAACCAACATAACGATGTAACACTTTCATGGCAAGTACAATCAATTCTGAAGCGAGCCAGAGCTTGCCAGACTCAGCATTAAATAGCAATCACTGAAATAAAAACCCAACTCTTATTACGCCATCGAACACAGTCTCAATATCGCTTACTAATTCTTTTTAATAACAGTCATTTTGGCTTGGTAACCTCTAACTAATTAGCACCCTCTATTAAATAACGCTAAACTAAGCCTGTGAGGTTCGCAGAACCTGCTAGCATAAACGTTTCAATGTATTTCAAAATCATTCATTTCAATAATAGCTCCATGATGTTGTATGCAATGAACAAGTTAACGCTCCTACTTACCGTCATAATTGTTCAGCAAGTTTTTATTTTTGAAAGTGTTTATGCTCAATAATCGAAACTCGCCCAAAAATTTTATTGTTTAAAAAACCAAAGTAAATTCAGCTTTTGAAAGTTCAGGCAAAGAACAACTTAAGCCAAGAAAAGAAAATTATTACTTCGCTTTTCTTGGCGATATTTGTGCACCTTATCGTTGTATTTATATTTCGAGATTTAACGAACTTTGATAATTCAGCATATGTTGCATCCACAAAATTATTGAAAATAAAATTAGTCCGTGAACCCGAAGAAACAAAGCCCACCTCTCCCGAAATCAAAATTACTGAACCTACGAATGAGAGCCACATTGATAACAATAGTGACTCTCCTAGCGAAACCATTCCGAGCCCTACCCCAGAAATTACGTATAAAAGGTCGGATAAGAAAAGAAGCACTATTTTGCTGAGTGAAGGCTCCTTTAAAAAATGGATTGCTGATGATACTAAACAATCTTTCGATGAAAATTCAGAATCCTATACGCGCTTTGAAAACTCTTTCAAATCCCCAAGTCCTGGAATAAATCCACGCCGTAACGAATCCGACTATTTAAACTCTCTAAACAAGAGTATTGACGTTAGAAATAATAATATCGCCCATGTCCAAACAAAAGTGTTTGGCCGAAGTACCTGTTACAAATTCGATGCAAACCCTAGTTCACATACGGGGACATTAGATGGCGGCTCTGGTTCATTTGGCGTGGTTAGTGTGGCATTTCCCTATAAATGTCCCAGCAAAAAAAGTTTATTTCAATTAAGTAAAAATTAAAATTGCTTCGGAAGCTGAGTTGACGTCCATCAGAAATTCGATCGGCATCAAACCGTAGTGATAGTCATTTTTGAAGATTTTAATATAGAAACTTACTTAACTGCTCTACAATTCGAGAATGAACAAGAGATTAACTGGGTCGTTGGACAAGGCAAACATAGTCTACCTGGACCGCGGCAGTTTGCCTGACAGTGTTAAGCTTAGAAGTATTCCGGCACCGCACAATTGGCATAACCACCAAGCAACAACGTCCGGGCAAGTGATAGACCGCTGCCGAAACGCTGACGTATTGGTGGTCAATAAAGTTCCAATCGGCGAAAAAATATTAGCCGCATGCCCCACCATCAAACACATAGCGGTATCAGCGACGGGTTTTAATATTATCGATATTGCGGCCTGTAAGAGACGCAATATCAGCGTCAGCAATATACAAAATTATGCGCTAACCACCGTGCCAGAGCATGTTCTTGGTCTAACCCTGAACTTGCGCAGAGAGCTTATCCACCACCGGCAGCAAGTCATCGACAGCCAGTGGCAGAAAAGTTCCAGCTTTTGCATTATTGATAAACCAATTAGAGATTTGCGTGGTGCTATTTTCGGCGTAGTGGGTTTGGGTGCGCTGGGGTACGCTACTGCAAAGCTTATGCATTCAATCGGAATGCACGTCATCTACGCTTCACGTAATACCCATGATTGCGATTTTGCGAAAAAGGTGACTCTTAAACAATTGCTAGCCAAAGCCGATGTGGTTAGCTTGCATTGCAGTTTAAACAGTGAGACTAAAAACCTTATTGATACTTCGCAATTGCAGGCAATGCAGCCGCACGCTATTTTAATAAATACCGCGCGCGGTGGTATTGTTAATGAACTCGCAGCAGTACACGCTCTACAAAATAATGAGATAGCTGGTTTAGGTTTTGACACGCTAGAACAAGAACCACCAAATGAAAATTCACCTTTGCTTGAAATCGCCCATCACAACAATGTTATTATCACGCCCCACAACGCATGGGGCAGCGTGCAAGCTCTGCAGACATTGGCTGATATTTTGATTGATAATGTCGAAGCTTTTATTAATGGCACGCCGCAAAACATTGTGACCTAAGAATGACTAAAGCAACTGGCATTACCCTCTCCAAATTTGGAAAAAAATTCACGCGCCAATCGGGGATTGGGCAGCTCATGGTTGATTTGGGTGACGCTTACCAATCAAATCATCCCGACTTATCGATGTTAGGGGGCGGTAATCCCGCTGCTATTCCGCAAGCGCAAGTTTTGTTTCAAAAGGAAATGAAAACCTTGATCGACAACAACTTGTTCGAACGCATGGTGGGCATTTATGACGGCCCACAAGGCGAACAATCGTTTAGGCAAGTATTGAGTGAATTTCTTAACCGACAATTTAATTGGTCTATAGGCCCTGAAAATATTTCACTGACTAACGGTAGTCAAAATAGTTTTTTCTATCTGTTCAATGCTCTGGCAGGTGAAATGCCTGATGGATCTTTCAAAAAAATACTGTTCCCACTGTCACCCGAATATGTGGGTTATGCCGATGCTGGCTTGTCGGAAAATATGTTTGTCTCGACCAAGCCCAATATAGATCTGCTTGAGAACAAACAATTTAAATATCGTGTCAATTTTGACGAATTAGAAATTAATGATGATATAGCCGCCATTTGCTTATCTCGGCCGACAAATCCAACCGGCAATGTTGTGACCGATAAAGAACTAGATAAACTGAGCATGCTCGCCAAGCAACATAATATTCCATTAATAGTCGACAATGCCTATGGTCAGCCGTTTCCTAACGTAATCTATGCCGATGCCAATTTAATTTGGACCGACGATACCGTGTTATGCATGTCATTATCAAAACTTGGTTTACCCGGCGCTCGCACCGGTATCGTTATTGCCAATAAGGTTATTACTCACGCTATCACGGCTCTCAGCGGAATTATAACGCTGGCACCCAATAGTGTTGGCGCCGCCCTAATGACACGCATGATTCAGGACCAAGAAATCACCCATTTGACTGACCATATCATACGGCCGTTTTATCAACAGCAATTGGCAATAGCGATTGACTTATTTCATGAAATTCTAGGCGATTTACCCATATTAATGCACAAACCCGAAGGCGCATTTTTTATCTGGCTATGGTTGCAAGATTTACCTATCTCAACCCAAGAACTCTATCAACGATTGAAAAAGAAACACGTTTTCGTAATACCGGGCGAGGAGTTCTTTATCGATATCGATCCGTCTTGGGATCATACGCGCCAGTGTTTACGGATAAACTATGGACAACCCGAGAACCAGCTGCGAGCAGGATTTAAACTGCTAGCCCAAGAGCTATATTCGCTGTACTAACTTCAGAACTGAATTTCCTAACACCGCTGCTCTGCGGTTATCTCTTCCCATACATACGCTTTTACACGGCTTACACCGCGACTGAGCTTAAACACCGTTCTTAAGGCTATAGTGGTGTATAAAATGATAAATATGATCTTTATTAGAAATTATTGTTGATATTTTTATATTTAATGATAATATTGATAATTATGAAACCATGTTATATATAGAATTAACACTAAATAGGTCAATAAATGTCAGAAAAAGAGTTTTATTCCACCATCGAAGCCGCAAAACTATTAGGCGTATCGGTTCGTACGGTGCAATTGTGGGTCGAAAATGGCTCCTTAGACGCTTGGAAAACAGCAGGTGGCCATCGCAGAATTGTTGCGCAATCGGTAGATGACTACATTCTCAAGCATCAAACCTCGTCGCCAAAGGATAACAATAAACTGCGAGTGTTGGTGGTTGAAGATAACCCGACCGTAGCCAAATTTTATGAAGCTGCGATTAAGTCTTGGGGGCACCCGATTACAGTCGTCACAAAAACAGATGGTTTCTCGGGTTTGGTCGAAATTGGTCGCCGAGCCCCTGACTTACTCATCTCCGATATATACATGCCAGGCATGGACGGCTTACAAATGATTCGTTCCTTATATAAGTCGGAATTGTTATCGAGCGATAAAATCGTTGTGATCAGCGGGTTAACAAAAGACAGTATCACCGAAAGAGGAGGTATTCCGTCCGGTGTTGATTTTTTTGAAAAACCGATTGATGTTGATCAACTAAAACAAGCCATCTTTAGCAAATTATCCATAAGCGACAGCCAATAGTGAGTACAGCATGAAAGGCATAATATTATCTGAATTTGTAGAGTTTTTAGAGGCAACCCTAGGCGATGACCGGGCGCAAAAAATCATCGATGCGAGCCAAGTTCCATCGATGGGAGCGTATTCTAGGGTTGGCCTCTATGACTACCAAGAGTTGATTCAACTGTTAACTCAAACAGTAACAGAAACAGATACAGAAGCCGCAACTCTATTAGAGGGCTTTTCGGAGCATTTATTCACGGTATTTAAACGAGACTACAGCGTGTTTTTTAAGGATGTCTCCAGTGCCGCGGAAATGCTCACCCAAATTGATAATCACATTCATGTGGAAGTATTAAAGCTCTACCCTGATGCCGAGTTACCAAAATTTGAGTACACTCGTGATGATGGAAAACTGACTTTAAGCTATCAATCTCCTAGGCCATTGGCGGCCGTTGCTCAAGCTCTTGTTGGCGCGTGTCTTAAATATTTTGGAGACAAAGAAACATTATTGAATAGCACCATCGCGCAAGACCAAAAATCAGCCACCTTCGTTATTCAGACACTTAAGAGCGCGTAATGTAGGGCACGTATTGTGAGTAAGAAGTCAGACAAACATGAGACCTCAATGAATGACTTGGAGAATAAACTAAGTCTAGCCAATGCGCGTACCGAACGTTTAAAAAAAGCACGCGTTGAAGCGGAGCTATTGCTTGAAAAAAAATCACGTGAGCTATTCGAGGTAAATCAAAAATTGGAATTAGCCCAAGGCAAGCTTGAAGATGATGTTAAGCAAGCCACCTACGAGTTAAGCGTTTCGAATCAACGCCTACAAACGGCGCTTAATGAACGTTCCACTTTTATAGGGCAAATGAGTCACGAAGTTAGAACACCTTTAAATGCAATCATTGGATTGTCTGAAATTCTACATCATACAGACCTCGATGAAGCTCAAAAAGATTATGTAGAAACTATAAACAGTGGTGCAAAATCACTGATCGTTTTACTCAACGACATGCTGGACATCACTAAGATTGAAGCGGGACGCGTTGATATCGATCCTCAACCAACGAATAGCCGACGCATGCATCAGAACATCATAGCGATGTTCGAACTTGAAGCCAAAGATCGTAAGCTCAAATTGGAAGTAAATATAGATCAGTCGGTTCCTGATACCGTTCGAATTGATAAAGGTCGATATAAACAGGTTATTAACAATCTGATTAGCAATGCTCTTAAGAATACAAAAAAGGGCGGAGTGTCAGTCAAAGTCGCATACGAACAAAATGCTATTTCAAAAGGCATGGGGCTGCTCATTGTCAAAGTGATTGATACTGGCGTAGGTATTCCTGAAAACCAATTGACCCGAATCTTTAATGCTTATGAACAAATTGGTCGACCCAACCAAGGCGTAGGTTTAGGCCTGGCGATTTGTCAGCAACTAAGCGAATTGATGATGGGTAAAATTACTTGTGAAAGTAAAGTAGGTAGTGGCAGTACTTTTCAACTATCACTGCCAGTAGAACAGCTGCCTGATCATCAACAAAGTCACACAAGCGAAGTACCACAGGAATTCAAACCACTTTCGCCACTGCGTATTCTAGTTGCAGAGGACAACCCGATAAACCAAAAAGTTGTTACCGCGCAGCTTGCGCAACTTGGTCAACAGGCTGACGTTGTGAACAATGGTGCAGAAGCCATAGCTAAGCTAAAAGAAGCTGAATACGACTTAGTGATTTTAGACATCTTAATGCCAGTAATGGATGGTGAAGAAGCAATTAAAACCATTCGTGCGTCGACGCCTAGTATTGCTCAACAATATTGTATAGCACTAACCGCATCCACCTATCAAAACCAGCGCGAACGTTTATTAAACCTAGGTTTTGATGATTTTCTTAGTAAACCACTAAGCCTTTCTGAATTGTCTGCTGCACTTAATGAAGTACCTAGAGGCTTGTATGTTTCGATGAATGCGAACATACCTCAGAGTTTTCAAGAGCGCAGCACGACCGATGATTTTTCGAGACAAGACACTTTTGATTTTAGTTACTTAGAAACCCAATTTGGGACCGCATATAGAAACATTTTTAATGAAATTGCACCCACCTTTTTAGAATATGCATATCAAGACTTGGCGAAACTAAAAGAAAGTATCGCTAACGAAAATACGACACAAATTGAAAAAATCAGCCATTCTTTGAAAGGCGCGGCGAGTAGTATTGGTTTAAGTGTCCTAGCTAATGTATTACTCAATATAGAAAGCAAACCGGACGACCCAGCTATTCATCAGCAGCTGGAAAAAGTAAATACCATGATGCAACACTTAAAACCCCTCATAGAGCGTGAGCTTAATAACGGGAACTAAAAAGTACAATGAATAAGAAGTTGCAACAACTAGCAAACCACTCAGACAATAAGTTTTTAAAAAACTTAGGTTGGCTGGGCGCCAGCGAGGTGTTCATAAGAGTTACCCGCTTGGTTACAGCAATTGTACTGGCTCGAGTGATGGACCCCGTTATCTTTGGTGTCGCTGCACTGGTATTGACTATCAATGAGTTGATACGAGTTTTTAATCGTAATGGTATCGGCGCTAAAATTGTCCAATGTGAGGCACAAGATTTAGAGAACATTTGTAATACCGCCTATCGCCTGAACGTTATTTTCTGTATTAGCCTTTTTATCTTACAGTGCTTAGTCGCCTACCCTCTTGCACGGTTCTACAATACGCCAGAATTAGTGCCTATGCTGCAGGTGCTCTCACTCACTTATTTATTAATGCCGCTGGGCTTGGTGCAGGCCAGTCTAGTGCAACGCGAACAACGATTAAAAACCGTGGCTCTAATCGATGGAGGTCAGGTTGGAATTGATAACGTTATCACCACCCTATTAGCATTAGTAGGTCTCGGTGCCTGGGCCATTGTATTGCCAAAATTTTTAACGTCACCCATTTGGGTAATCGGTTATCGGCGCTCGCATGTGTGGCGACCTAGCGGCTCGTTTATTAGCTTTGAACTATGGCGCGATGTATTAAAGTTTGGCCGTTACTATCTAAGTATTGAGTTATTGAAAACCGCACGACTAAACCTCGACAACATGATTATTGCCCGTCTGCTTGGCATGGAAGCGCTCGGCCTCTATTACTTTGCACGCAATGCAGGGCTCGGTTTTAGCCTAACCTTGATAAACGCAATTAACTCGGCTCTCTACCCTAACTTATGTGATGTAAAAGATAACATCGAAGCACTCAGACAACGCTTCGCTCGCAACCTCAAACAGATTGCGCTTATCGCTGTGCCGCTTATTTCACTGCAAGCAAGTTTGGCTTTCATCTACGTTCCTATTGTGTTTGGTGAACAATGGACCAGTGCGATTCCGATTTTAACTTTATTGTGTTTGTCGGCATTACCACGACCTTTAGCAGAAAGCGCATCAGCACTTGCACTGGCAACAGGGCGCATTGAACTCGACTTTAAGTGGAACATTGTTTTCACCACAGTTTTTATCGCCACAGTTGGCATCGCAGCCACAATCAGCCTAACCGCAATCGCTACGACTATTGTTGTTATCTATTTGCTTAGCCACCCGGTGTATTTAGCCATTGTATGGCGAGCCGTTTTTACCAAACCCGTCCAAATAACAAATGGGGGAAATCTTTATGCACACTAGACCTTCAAATCATACTTCAATTACACATGATCAAATCTCACCAATTCAACCGCTAGTTAGTGTGGTAATTCCAGTTTACGATGTGGAGCGCTACATCGAAGAGGCATTGGATTCCGTGTTGGTACAAACATACCAAAATCTGGAAATATTAGTCGTCGATGATGAAAGTCCCGACAACTCTATAGCCATTATCCAACGAACTTATAATGACGCACGCATCCGTATTATCCGACAAAAAAATCGAGGCTTGGCCGGCGCACGCAATACAGGCATTCGAAATGCAAATGGTACTTACGTTGCTTTTTTGGATTCCGATGATTTTTGGCAATCGAACAAAATTGAAGAACATATCGCTGCCATGCAAGCTCATGAAGAGTGTGGCTTAAGTTTTTCAGCATCGCTTTTTGTAGATGAAAATAGTGCTTCTTTAAATCGTCTACAAGCACCGAAAAAACAATCGGACTATAAAGCTAAAGACATATTTTGTCGCAATCCAATTGGCAATGGCTCTGCACCTGTAATTTGTAAACGCATACTTGAAAAAATTAGCTTTGAGACTGATGACAAAATGCATAATGGTTTACCCTACACTCAATATTTTGATGAAAGCTTGCGACAGTCTGAAGACGTGGATTGCTGGACTCGTATTGCAATTCTTACCGGCACTGGGTTTTATTATATTAACCAACCGTTGACTAACTACCGCCTCAACGATAGCGGCCTATCAGCGAATGTTGAAACGCAATTCGCTACGTGGATGCATTTACTGGAAAAACTAGAAGATTATGCTCCACGATTTGCTCAGCAATACGGCCCCATAGCTAAAGCCTTCCAGTACCGTTACCTAGCACGCCGCAGTATTTTTCAAGGCCAAGCACACAATGCTTTAAAATTTATGTGGCTGGCCTTAAAAACCAAACCATCAGCATTAATGCAAGAAATACAACGGACCTTGGAAACAACTTTTGCTGGAATAATCTTGGTTGGCTTGCCAAAAAATATACAAAAGAGATTAGTAACGCGATTTATATAAGCAATTGTTATCGGTAAAATCAGAGGCTCACTAAGTACTTTATAAGCATAATGATACACACAGCAACCACCAACTTTCGAAGGTGGTTTGGATTGATTTTGTACAAAAAATAGATCCCTAAGTGCGCGCCAATAAATTGCCCTAGCATCATGGCTGCCCCAATATGCCAAATAACGTTTCCATAAATCGCAAAAATTATAAGAGAGGAAACATTGGTCGCGCAATTTAGTGGTTTAGCCGTAGCTGTGGCACCGATCAAAGTTGCTTTTCTAAAGGCTACGTTTGCTAAGGTAAAAAAGGAACCGGTAGCTGGACCAAACATTCCATCATAAAAACCTATAGATGGAATGACACCATAGGTAAATTTTTTAGCACTGAGCTTTACTCCAATATTAGATTTCTTCTCAGGGTTATAGAAAATAAAGTAAACAGCAATAAGCGCCACGACTAAAGGAATCACAAAAGCCAGATAACTCTGATTCACGTATTGCACCACAACCGTGCCGACCACCGACCCTATGAAAGCCGTAAAAACCAGAGGCTTAATGTATCGCCATTTTATTTTTGATTTCTTGAGTAAAATATAAGTCGCTGTGGCAGTACCTAAACAACCTTGTAGCTTATTAGTACCTAAAGCGCTAATAGGGGGAATGCCCGAAAGCATCAATGCAGGTATGGTTATTAGCCCACCGCCGCCGGCCATGATATCTATGGTTCCAGCAGCCATCGCTACGAAAAATAGCAAAACAATTATTTCGATCGAGACTTCCATTTTATTAAATTATGCCTTTTTACCCAACTCTTCGGCTTTTTTTAAACCCAATAACCTATACCAACATTCATGAAAATCCTAACCGGAAAATAAATGAGAGCAGGAATACTAAACAACAATAACTTGCGCATTACATATTCTTATTCATTATTATAAGTTGCTGAGTCTATGCCAGTTTTTACACTTAAAAATTGTTACGTTTAAACGGGATAACCTATACACGTTTCGTATTGTCATTCACGATTTTCGAAGATGATACTCAGCATTATGACCCTGGGTATATTGTTATTTTCTAAGATACGATACTTGGTTTTGCGATTGGCTCTTGCCCATTGAAAAACGGCGATGGAGTGTTCTTTTTCCCGATTAATCCCTTTGCCATAAAACTTAGAATTTTAGGCATGAATGAGATTGGGAATTTAGGGTGGACGTCTTCTGGCATTTCACCAATGGCGTATTTACCGAAGGCTTTCATTGTTACAGGCCCGATTATCTCCGCTTTTTCTTGATCGTTTGCAAATCTTAAAAGCTTGACTGATATGCCAACAAATGGAATTTTTGCAGAGCTCATCGTATTTGCCACTGGCATATCACAGCAAGTGGTATGCCAACGGTATAGACCTTTCTCCCTTAACTGCATACAAGCAATTTTGTCTTTACCTACAGTAATTCTCATATAGGTGGGGTAGGTTTGATAGAGATCGGTACCGCCATGCCCATCCAAGATTGACTCTTGATTTAAATGAGCTGCAAAATCTTGGCAATCACAGCAGAGGCATTGCACATGAAAGAATGAACCGGCCGTTACCTTAAGCTCACCTTTAACCGATCCGCACGAACAGCCCAATGCAACTGTATTTGACATAGCATCTCCTAGTAAAACGATGGTTTATGCACTATAAAAGATGTTCTTTACTCTACTCCTAAATTTACTGAAGTAAAAGTAGGCCTGCGATTTTCTATGCTTATTTACTATGTGTAAGCTGTATTTTTATTCCTTTGCATCGTGATCAATTTGAAATAATATGAAATAACCGCCCAGGTAAAAAGCGGTTATCTCACACTACTTAAATTGCAAACTTATTTTATTGCCATCAGTTGCAACTTATCTTCAGTGAGCTAAGGAGCCCATTTTATTGAAGTCATTCTGGAGCATATTGAAGCGCAGTTTCACCGACCAATAAACCCAACGCTTAAACTGCTCGCGCGCGCGAGCATCACTTATTAGTAATTTTGCTGCTTTTAAATCATCGACTTCAATGTTTCTACGCACTAAATCCAACAGGTGCCCCGCAATATAATTTTTAACCGAGTTGGTGTATTGCTCAGGAATTTGGTGAGTATCAAGTTGTTGTTGCAAGCGTTGACTAAAAGGCATCTCTTGACTAGGTGCAATTGTTCGCATTAGAGATTTGTCAGTGTCTTCATAGTAGCTAGCACAGACCTTTTTGCTAATCGCAATACTTTGCGTCATCGCTAGTTGTGACCACACGGCCTGATCTTCACCCATGTGCTCCCCCACTGGGAAACCACCCACCTTTAGCAAGGCCGTTTTGTGAACACATATGGTTGAGGACGTTAACGGCAAGTCGCCCGTAGCGGTACTGTTAAAAAAGTTAGGCAGCAACTGTCGATCTTTTCTGGTGGATAAGCCCCTAATTTTAGAAACACGTTTGGTACCGGCACGGGAGTTTATAAAACGATATGCAGTGCCATACACTCTTGCTTGAGGGCATTGATTTATGAGTTTGGTAATTTCATCAAGAAAATACGGTTCATAACTATCGTCTGCGTCAAGAAAAGCGACAAGATTATGGCTTGCAAACTCAACTCCCTTATTACGTGCAGCTGAAACACCAGCGTTTTCTTGAGAGTACACTATGATTTTTTGCTGCGGGTTTTCTGTTTGAATGCGATTGACTACCGATAGAGATTTATCACTTGACCCATCGTCGATAATGATTAGTTCTACTTCGTTCACTTTTTCTCCAAACTGGCTTAATACTGAATGCACAGCACGGCCTATGGTGTATTGTTTGTTATACATAGGTATTACTACGGAAAAATTCATTTTGATGCCTCCTATTATTTAGGCTTTAAGCTGACGCTTGGTTGATTGTGTGTGGGACATAATTCGAAAGTACCCCATCAAGTTATTTTTATTAGTATCGATATCCTCAATCGCGCTGCGTAACCCAATGCCGATCACTAGCCATGCAGGCCAGGTTAAATAAGCCAATGCTTCAATGTTTTCGCTCATAGAGAAGAATGCCAGAATCAAGCACATTCCGAGGCTTAAGCGCGCGCTGACTTGATATTGGGCTTTCAGCAATAACACTAAAAACGTCAAAACAAATGGTATAAGAAAGCTTAAAAAACCGAGCATGCCTTTGACAAATAACAAACCATACCAATTGTGATGCGAGCCGATGGGCATAAACTCAACCAAGTGAGTGCCCGCTTCTACCACGCCGTGACCAAACCAAAAAGCTTCAGATTGCCAACGATACAATGCAATATTGCCAAGTGAGGCACGTACTCTGGTTGAATCAGCGCGAGCGCCTTTAATTTCGTCAAACAGCGTCAATAATGAGTGTGAAATGGGGTCAAAAAATATGACGCCTAATAGCAAACATAGAATTGCAACGGCCATCACCCATGAGCGTGTTAATCTAGAAAAGCCCCATACTGAAATGGGGACTAACAACATGACGATCATACCCATTCTTGATGCTGCTAATACAATCATGGTGGCGTTACCAATCACACCAAATACGCGCCACTTTAGATCTTTTTCAAACCAAGCCGCAATAAAATAGAGGTTGGCAACAAAACCTACCGCGGGTGCCCAAGGTGCGAAAAAGCGCCAACGTGGTGCTCCATTAAATGGATCAATTTCATAGAGTATAACGGTGAAAAATTCGGGTCCTGCACCACCTAATATTTTTAGCGGCGATACATAGAGTTGGCTAGGCAGGCCAAGCAAAAACGCCAGAATAAGAAGGGGAGTTGCAATAATTGCAATAAGCCCAACGATACAAGCCGCTCGACAAATAACTCGATAACGAATCTGCAAGGAAAAACCCAAGACAATAAAAACCGACAATAATGCCCAGCCTTTTGCCCAACCAATAGTCGATTTTACAATTTTGCCAAAACCGAGACTAAAATCGATATGCCCCATAATCAGTGCAAGCTCTAATACTATGGCGCACAAAACCCACAATTTTATCAACCATTGTGAGTTTTGATTTTCAAACGGCTTAGCAACGCTCCAACGACAGACGATCATAGTCAGCATCAACCAACCTAGTATGGGGGCAATCAAATAGAGAGCACCGAGCAAATAGAAAACAAAGGTATAGGTAATACAAGCCGTGATGATTTGCTCATCTTTTGTTAAAGGCGATACACTAAGTCCAGACGCATCAAGCTCTGAGCCATTCGATTCAGCGAATTCTCCCCATCGAGCATTCTTACCAATCAGTTGAGAGAATGTTTGTGAAATTGTTTGCATCGCCCTACTCCTACGAATAAGCCAACTTAAACTGTGGCGATGTTTCTGAAGCGGCTATTTCAGTCGTTTTGTCATCGCGTAACACCGTTTGCCTAATTCTATTCAGTATTAACGCTAACGCTAACAAGCCATAAATTAGAAGTGCCGCTACAACCATAAGTTTCGATTGAATACGATCTCGGTTAATTGTAGCGCCGGGTTGCGTCAATAATTGTGTCAATGGGTAGGTCGCGTAGATTTCTAATCGGCTAGTATCAAGTTTTGCGAGTGCTGAGCTAAATATGGCTTCGGCGATCTGATGAGCACGCTGTAAATCTGCTAAGGTAGCCGCTTCTTTGGAATGAGTTTTCAGTCGTTGTAGATAATGTTCGTAGCTCGCATTTAATTCAGCTTTTTGTGCGCTTAGGCCATCATAACTAGCTAGTTGCGTATTGAGCTGTTTAATCGTGTCGGTATTGCTGTTCGCTAATAAACCATACAGTTGGCTATCGGGAATTTTCTTTAACTGCGGCAGTGCGCTTAGGAGTCCACGAAGTTCTTGCGTAAGACTTTGTGTTTCCCGGCTAATTTTTAGTCGCGCTGGGTGGGCTGGCGCATATAGTGACTGCAAACTCGCTTGTTCAGCAAGCTTGCCGCTAAGCATACTTAATAACGCTCTAACCGTTGGGTTTGCTTGCAGCGTTAGCAAACTTTGTGCTTGGCGTTTGGTAATACCAAGTTGACCCAGGGACGACTTAATAACGGCCTCTAATTGTGCGAGCTTTACAGACGCTGTGGTATTTTCAATCTTCAATTGCTCAGCATCGTTAATCCAACGCTCAAATTGTTGATCGGAAACAATAGAACTGCGAATTTGATAATCAACAATATCTTGACGGGCCTCATTCAGTCGGTACTTAGCTTGTGCGAGATTACTTTCTACGCCTTCAAATGAGCGCTCGATTTCATTATTTCTTAGTTCATCAAGAGTGGTGTGAAACACCGTGTTATAGAGTTTTGACCGATACGCGAGCTCTTCTATGGATTCACCCTTCAAAGTAAATTTCATAGCAGGTGTCTGGTCAATTAAGGTAATTCTCGGTTTGCTAAAAGAATGCGCCGGCACCCCGTATTCCTGTGCCGCGGCATTGATTACCGCATCGCTCAAGGCAATTTCCTTATAGGTATTTTTAGGGCTAATTGATACGCTGCCATAGGCATTGGTGCCATTGCTGCGAGCTTCTCCAAGGTTATCAATATTTATAGTAGAAGCTCGTTCGGTTCCTGGCAGCAATACCATCCATGAGGTTGTATAGCTGGGAGTTTCCAAGCTTAAATAAGTAAGCAGTAACACATTAGCCACGGTGAACAACAACGCGAGCCTTAGTTTTATATCTAATAGTGCGCGTAAAAAGTAGCGTAAGAATAAGCCCCAATTCACAACAGACCTCCCAATACGATTGGTCCCACCAGTTCGCCAATACCGCGAGCAACATCACGAAAATTGGTGAAACGAGAGTCGTAACAAGCGACGCCATCGTTTGGCATTAGATATGGATTGATCGCGTTATTAGAACTGTTTGCCAATAGCTGATTAATCGTGCGTTTGATAACCAATTGTTTTTTTGAACCGTAGTTGCGCGTTATCAACACAACGCTGCGCGAGGCATTGGCACTTTGTGTGCCTCCTATACAATTTGCTGAAACGGCGGAATCGAGTAGAGATGTCCCATACGGTAAGCGTGTAGCATCTGCCCCTACCGCGGACTGCGAATTATTAAGCGCCGGCGCGGTAAGGTTTGAAAGCAATATGCGCATACCAGGAGGGGTTATTTGGCTCGGCTTGATTAGATTGACGTTTTCTTTATTAGTCGCGGCTATAAAAATTTCATCACCGTTTATCAACGATGGTGTCTCCACAAAACCGCTGCCGTGTAATATTGCGGCTAACGATACCCGGGTAATCACAGTACCTCTTTTAAGGTAAATATTGCTTAAGTCAGCATCGGGTCGAATGCCTCCCGCTGCCTGAATTGCCGCTACAAGATCACGATTGGGCGAGAACACACCCGCGTTAAATTGAATTTGATCTTCTTGTTTAACAGCAGGCTGATTATTAATTGAGATTCGCCCCTCGTTGAACACAGCCCCGGATACCGAAACATTAACCGAAGCAAATCGAACGACACTTAGATCAAGATTTATATGGTCTTCATAGAACCATTGCTCATGAACTAGCTGTGCTTTCAATTTTTTTAAAAGACTTGATCGGGAAAACCCTTCGGCCACCATCGCCTTCGCATAAGGTAATTCGATAGTGCCCTGCTTGGTAATTTGATAAAGCCCATCAAATTGATTTAAACCGTCAATTCGAATGTTCAACACATCGCCACGTACAAAAATTTGTTCGACGATTTTTTTGTTATCACTAAACGCCGGGGCTCTATGGCTAGATTGTTGTAGCTGTTCCGCAAAAGCAGCCTGAGTTTTTTGATATCGAACAGAGTGCTCAGTCACACGATTGAAGTGCCAGTCTTGGTCTTGCTGTTGATCATCTAAATGCTTAGGAGTCACAGCGCAGGCTGATAGCAGGCTAACGACTGTGAACAAATAAAACGTGGTTCTCAAAATATTCATGACTTTCTCATTCTGTTTTTCTTGTAATTATTTTGCGCAAAAGAGTTTGAATTCGATTGCATAAACTCATTATTATCATTTTTATCACTTAAGTCAAGCAATATTTATCACTTTTATTATTATGGTATTAACAATATTATATTGTTATATATCAATGATATATGATGTAAACATTCTCTTTTATAACCTTTCTTCCGATACTTTAATGATAATTATATTAATATAATAGCTTGACATGCACAATTTATTGATAATAATGAACATCAAATAATAACAAGTTTCATATTTATCATATAGAGGTGATGTCATGAGAATTTTAATAAGCACCACAGTTTTAATGTTTATGTTGCCAAAGGTGGTCATACAGGTTTTTTGTGCGATGTACCGTCAACAAAAAATAGACGTCTACTTAGGCGAGTTTGTTGGGCGAGACATGAGGAAAATCCAACATCGAACCCTAATGGTTAACAATAGCCCTTTGGGGGATATAGATAGTTGGTTACATTACTTTAAAGGCAATTTGGACTTAACTGGCCCGAGAAGAATGCAGCGCGCTGAAGCACAATCGTTGAATGGTGAAGAACTTAAGCGATTTAATGTTGCACCTGGAATTATCTCTCCTTTTGAAATTAAACAGGCATCCGGCATTGCTCATAAAACAGAACGAGATATCGCTGTAGAGTTTACTGATAACGCCTCTAGCGCGCGCCGATCGCAATTAATTGCCGTATGGATTATCCAAGCACTACTCGGTTCAAATCGCTCTAAATTAGTGACGCCGCCAGTGTTTAATTTATTTGGCGTCAATATAAGTAATACTTCAATGGCTAAGGCGGTTGCAACCATAATGGCTAGCCTCGGCGACGAGGCTATTACTAAAAAAATATCCAAATTTGCTTTTGTAAACGCAGATTGTGGCAATCAACTATGTAAGGATTTTAGCTATAAAGAAGTTTTGAATGAGTTTGATGAGATCTACCCAGACGGTGTAGGCGTAAAAATGGCTGCTCGTATGCAAGGCTATGCTATGAAGGAAAATGTAAATGGCACCGACCTCTTCCCTCTGCTGTGTGAGCAATTGCAAGCTCAAGGAAAACGCTTATATTTGCATGGTGCCTCTAAAAAGGTAGTCTCGAAAGTAGTAGAAAATTTACAGAGTGATTACCCGAATTTGATAATTGCAGGTTACTCAGACGGTTATTCCTATACCAACAATCCAACCGAACTGCTCGCACGCATAAATCACTGCAATCCCGATTTATTACTGGTGGCAATGGGCGCTCCGGCGCAAGAAAGATGGATTGAAGACCATAGTGACACGCTCAATGTTAAAGCTGCGATGGGTGTGGGTGGCTTGTTTGATTTCTACTCTGGTGATATTTCACGCGCTCCCGAATGGCTGAGAGAACTCTCGTTGGAGTGGGTGTGGCGCTTGATTCAACAACCGAAAGATAAGGTGAAGCGATATATAGTGGGTAACCCCCTATTCCTTGCACGAGCTTGGCAAGCCTCGTTAAATAAAAGCTCATTCGATCCAATTACAGGGGGTGCATCATGAGACAGAAGAAACTTGAAGTATCAAACCTAATGCGGATTAAAAACACGATGTGGAAAATGCGTTTTCATATGCGCCGTCTACTTAAAAGGGCCGTAGATATCATTTTTTCACTGATGGCATTAATCATTCTTAGTCCAGTTTTAATAATTGTTAGCATTCTTATAAAGCGAGATTCACCTGGCGCTATTTTATTTAAACAAGAGCGAGTGGGGCTTTACGGAAAACCGTTCAAAATGTGGAAGTTTAGATCAATGGTCAATGACGCAGAAGATAAGCGTGAAGCACTTGAAGCTAACAATGAAATGACATCTGGTGTGTTGTTTAAGATTAAAGATGACCCGAGAATTACTAAAGTTGGCAGTTTTATCCGTAAAACATCGATTGATGAGTTACCGCAATTATTCAATGTGCTTAAAGGAGAGATGTCATTGGTTGGCCCCCGACCACCATTGCCAAATGAAGTTAGAGATTACCAACGTTCTGACTGTCGTCGACTTGAAGCTTTACCAGGAATCACTTGCCACTGGCAAGTATCTGGGCGTTCGAATATTCCATTTGATCAGCAAGTGCAATTAGATATCGATTATATTCGAAATCAATCCCTGCAGCTTGATTTAGCACTAATGTTAAAAACCATTCCCGCGGTATTATTTGCACGCGGCGCATACTAAATTTGGAGAAAAGTCATGAAATACAATAAGAATAATCAACCCACCGCCATCATCATCGCGAGCCAAGCAATCGACAATGGTTTAAAAACTATTTTTGGTAAACACGAAATAGCATCATTAATGATTGCCGGTTCAACGTTAATCGAACATATATTGTCCGAACTGCGAGACCTTAATTTTTCTCAATGCATTGTGTTGGCAGGAGATAATGCGCGTGACATTTATAGTATAGCAAGTGTTTCACCACACTGGGGTATGGATATAGAAGTAATGAGTAGTGCTCTTAGTAAGGATGAAATACTGCGAGAATTTAAATCAATGAGTGAACCCAATGGATTACTACTGATAGAGGCAAACCGATTAAAAAGTCACTCAATTAAACAGTTTCTAGAAACCTGTAATTCTTCAGACTATCTGCTGTATGAAGGTGTCAGTGACTCTGAAAAGCTCGGGCTAACTTATTTAAAACCCTCTACCGCGAGCTTCATTATTAATGCCAAAGCGGTAGAACTGAATCAAATAAAGGTAAATTCATTACAAAGCGTTAAAGATTTTCATCGAGCCAATTTCGACCTGATCAAAGGTTTTTACCAAGGGCTAGAATCCAGCGTTTCCTCGCACGCAATGGGGCGCAAGCTACAACACTGGTCAGCCAAAGTACACAAGCGTGCTCGCGTCGACCAACGAGGAGTTATGATAGACCGACACTGCAAAGTTGGTCGACATGTGCATTTGAATTCAGTCGTACTCAATCATGGCGTGTATGTGGATCGAAATACTATGTTGGACAACACAATAGTCATGCCAGACACACTTATTCCCGCGAATCAAAGTATTTGCAACGCCGTTGTCCAAGGAGAAAACGTCTATCAACTTTAAAAATTAACGAAACACCTTGCGCTTTTGTCAAGCTCATATACAGCGCTAAGAATAAGTGTAAGTGTAAGTGTAAGTGTAAGTGTAAGTGTAAGTGTAAGTGTAAGTGT
>CAZJWW010000007.1:0-3360 GCA_964549895.1 uncultured Gammaproteobacteria bacterium | reverse complement strand
AAGTGTAAGTGTAAGTGTAAGTGTAAGTGTAAGTGTAAGTGTAAGTGTAAGTGTAAGTGTACAATTAGTAACGGCAAATTAGTTCTAAAACAATTATTCTGTTAGGGCCTCCATCAGTTGGGACGCACCTAGCCGCGCACTGTAATCAGAATAACAAGTATGAATACTAAAATAAAAACAAGCTTAACCATCACGAAAACAATCAGCTCAATCTTCATTTATCTTGTATCCCTACTATTGGCTTGCAATAGTTTTGCACAAAGTGGTATGCCTGATCATTATTACTTACCTCCCATCAATGAATTACTTTTGTCGGAAGATGACAACAACCAAAATTCAGATCCTGAACTTGAGCAGGGCTCTATCGATTTTTCGGATGTTGATAATTGGAGTTTGAGCGCCAGCACCAATCAAGACCTTGGCCTTGCATTAGACGGCGATGCAACAACTCGTTGGACTACACGACAAACGCAACGAAGCGGTCAGTTCTATGAAATAAACTTTAATTCAATTAAATTGTTTGATCGAATCTTATTGGATACCACTGGCAATAATTCAGATTACCCTCGCGACTATGAAGTGCAGGTTTCTAACGATGGCATTAATTTTGCAAGCATAGCCATCGGAACACCAAGTAACAATCCTCTCACCTTGATCAGTTTTCCAGCACAAAGTTCTCGTTATCTAAGGATTGAACAAAATGGCAGTGCCAATAGAAATTGGTGGTCCATTCACGAAGTGACTATTGCCTTTGGTGAAATTCCCGATGAGCCAGTTGAACCCACACCCCCAGACGATGACCCTGATGGATTGCACCCAGATATTACTCGCGTGGCAGATATCCCTCCAGAGGATATTTTACGCGAGCCACGCGGAGAAGCTTGGAAAGACAGTTACTCAGTGGGCGACCGATGTTATTGTGACACCACGTTTGATCATAATATCGGTTCCATTCGGGTGGATACTGCTATTGGTAATATCAGTGTCACGGAAGCCTGTGAAGCAATAGGCCCCGGCCCTGGTTCTAATGGTCGCCCAATCTATAATGATGTTCAGTGCGGCAATGGCCCAGCTAACGATGCCGGTGATGAAGACTATTGCCCAGGGCGCGTTGATATTGGTAAAGAAGGTTGTCCGCAGATCGGTCCGCGTTGGAACTTTAATTAACTTACAGTTAAAACGGTAAGAAAAGTGAATAATGTATTAGAGGCACATGAAGTTTTTACGACTGCGCAATCGGCCAAACTAAGCTTTGCGTATATTGTTGATTACTCGCTCATCAGCGAATGGGATCACACGATATTAAAATCAGAAAAAGTGGGTAGTGAACCAGTAAAACTGGGGACACAGTTTGAACTTTTGTATGCAAGAACCGAACATGAAATTCCAATTTCTTACGAAATAACGGAATTCACCCCACCAAAAAAAGCGGTATTAACTGGTACTAATGAAAATTTTACAGCTATCGATATAGTCTCGGTAGAAGAACTCGAACAAGGTTGCCGTGTTGACTGGCTCGCAAAAGTCGAATTTCTTAGTTTGGATGCGCCTTTGGATCCAGCAACCGTTAGTAAGATTAAAGAAAGCATGCTAGAAACACTGAGTGGTTTAAAGACCGGTTTAGATGCACAAGTGGACTAACAGTTGGTGCTAGCTTGTATTAATTTTTAGCATACGCATCAAATTGCCACTGAGAATGGCCTCTTTATCAAGATCACTTAAAAATGATGCCTTAGCAACAACATCGATCGTGTCGGGCCAAGAAAATGGCATATCAGAACCGTAGATAATCTGACTGACTCCCACCTCAGCTACTAAATGGCGCAGGCCTTCTTCAGAGAAAACCATGGTGTCGATTGAAACTTGGTCACGCAGATAGTCGCTTGGGTTTTTCTTATTCGCGCATTTTATAGTCGCAGGTACTCTACAACCCACTTCGGTACGACCGAGATAAGACGGCAGGTACCCACCGCCGCGCGCAGCACAGTTTTAACTTAAGAAAACGATCTAAGGTTCCATCTAAAATCATTCGGGTTAGAAACACGGTGGTTTCCAATGGATTACCGACAATATTCCCTAGGTTACCAGCACCATCGAGCGAACCCGCTTGAATGAGATTTTCGGCATTGTTGGGATGCATAAACAAAGGCACACCCAGTTGCTCAGCTTTTGCCCAAAATGGGTCGTACTTCTCGGAACTCAATGATTCGCCATTGACATGCCCCATTTACGAAGCACCCCGCAGGTTTAATTTATTTACGGCATAGTCTAATTGCTCCGCAGCTAATTCAGGGAATTGCAAAGAAGGAGAACACAATGCTACAAAACGATCTGGATATTTTCAGCACCATGCAGCCAAACTCTCATCATTGATACGAACTATCTTTTCTGCACGTTGTTCATCAGCCGCGTACCACCAAAAACGATTGACACTCAGCGCCGCAACATCGATGCGATGCCCCGCTCGCCCATCTGACGAATTCGTTTGAGACTTAAGGTCAAAAAATCTCGCAAATCGGCTCCGTCCATTGACGTACCCTTGATAACGGGAGTGACCTCTTGGATCAGACAATGCGCATGCAAATCGACAACCTTTATGCGCTTGCTACCAATAACTGCCTGTTTACTAGTTTGCGCGTCAGAAGTACTAATGAATTTATTTCAAAATAAAGCTGAACTTGCTGCTAAGCCGACTGCACAGTTTAAAAATAATCGACGGCTCATCGTTTTACCCTCTATTAGTAGTGTTTCTCTTTAAACGCTCTTGGCTTGTTCAGGAGCTCGCCGCTGGAAAACCTTATGAGCCTGCTCAATAACTATGGCGTGTCGGGCCGCTAAGGCATATTCGTCTTTATCATATCCACCACCGATTACCGTGGCTATAGGAATGCCCGCTGCACGCACGGTATTTAATACATAAGCATCACGTTGGCGTATGCCATCAATAGAGATATTCAGCATGCCTAGCGGGTCATGTTCAAAGACGTCAACGCCCGCGTCATAAATAACTAGGTCAGGCTGGGCTAACTCGAGCGCCGATTCCAACGACTCTTTTAGCAGCTCTAAATACTCTTCATCCTGAGCCTTGACGGGCACATTAACATCAAGATCACTAGTGGCTTTACGTTGTGGGAAATTTTTCTCGCAATGAATCGAACACGTGAAGACTTCGGGTACATTCACCAAAATTGTTGCCGTGCCATCGCCTTGATGTACATCACAGTCAAATATTAATACTCTCGCAACTTTACCTTGGCGTACTAAACAGAGCGCTGCGACTGCTAAATCGTTTAATACGCAATAGCCCGAACCAAAGTCCCAATGCGCGTGATGGGTGCCACCTGCCAAATGACAAGCCAA
>CAZJWW010000006.1:18732-38280 GCA_964549895.1 uncultured Gammaproteobacteria bacterium | reverse complement strand
TTTGCGAGTAAGTGCGTATCCATTCCACAAGCCACAAATCGATATCCTTGCTGCAGTAACTTGGTGGCAAATTTTGCCTCCAAAACCAAGGTTCCAATAGATACTTTATTTTCAATTAAGCTGCTTGCGATGGGGTCGATTAAATTCCACACTTGCTCTGCTTGCGGTTGCCCTACTAAGCCTAGATCAGCGGCAATGTCCGCTGGACCAAAAAATACCGCGTCTACGCCATCAACGGCCGCAATCGCCTCGGCATTTTTTAAAGCCTTTTTTGTTTCTAATTGCACTACAACAGCGAGCTCATTCTCGCAGTCATCAGCATAATTTTCGACCCGCCCATAACGCGTGGCTCGGGTAGAACCAGCCACACCACGAATCCCGTGTGGCGGATACTTAGTTGCAGCGACTGCTTGCTCGGCTTCTGCCACCGTTTGTATCATCGGGAAGATCAATCCCTGCACTCCCAAATCTAGCAAGCTCTTGACTATTATAGGGTCATTCCAACTGGGCCTTACTAGAGCCTGTATTGGGTAAGCTTCATAGACTTGTAGCTGGCTCAGTACGGAGGCTAAATCATTTGGTGAATGTTCCATGTCTATAACGACCCAATCAAAAGCGCTGGGAGCTATAACTTCCGCACTTATATTGCCCGCCAAGCTCGACCATATACCAATCTGTTGCGTATTCTTGGCCAAGCGTTTTTTGAATAGGTTCTCGGACACTCGCATCAAATTACCGCTCGCTCTATAAATGGTTGATTGTTTAACACCCTTTCATAGTCAAAGGGCGATAAATCGAGAGCACGATATTCTTCATAGCAAATAAGTTCAGCAATACCCCGCCCTACTGCAGGTGCTTGCTGAAAACCGTGCCCAGAAAAACCGTTCACAAAAATAAAGTTCTGTATTTCAGGGTGCGCCCCAAGAATTACATTCTGGTCTAAGGTATTGAAGTCGTAGTGCCCTGCCCATGAATTTATTAATTTAATCGCCTCAAACTGCGGAATGCGATTAGCAATCGCTGGCCAAGCTTTTTCATTCCATATGCTGTGATCTTCAATAAAATCATCATGATCAACCGCCGGATCAGTCTCTGGAGGGCAGCCAGCAAGATAGTACTGGCCGTCGGAGCGAAAGTGCACCCCGCTAGGATCAATGGTTAAAGGTAAATCCTGATCCAAAGGATATTCGGCATCAAAGATATAGGTATAGCGCTTACGCGGTTCAATTGGTAATTCGATAGCGGCCATGTTTGCGGTTAATGCCGCCCGCGTACCTGAGGCGTTAACGACTTTACCACAGCGAATTTGCTCGCCAGTCGCGAGTTCGATAGAACTTATTGCGGAATCATCTTTATTCTTCGTCATGGCGATCACTTCATTGGCGAGGTACTCCACACCGTGCTCGCGCGCAGAACGCTTCCACCAATCGAAAACGGTGTTTCCGTCATAATAGCCTTCGTTAACCAAATTGTGGCTGGCACAAACAATGCTTTCGAGATTGTAAAATGGATAATCTTTTTTGATTTCTTCTGGCGTTAAAATCTTAGTGCCAGCACCGCACGCTTGTTGTAGCTGTTGGGCTTCGCGCAGAGATTGTGCAAATGGCTCATTGTCGGCCATATACATATAACCGTAACTTTGAAAATGTATATCTGGCACGCGCGGATCATTGTCGAAGTACTCTCGAAAATTGTTCACAAACTCAGCTGCAAACTGAGAAATGCGAATATTAATTTCATTAGAGAACTGCTGACGCATACAACTATTAGTTAGCGACGTGGCGGCCTTGGCATAAGTGGGGTCTTTCTCAACCACTAAAATCGATCCATCAAAACCAAGATGCGCACTTAAAAACCATGCAATGGAAGAGCCAAGCTTGGCGCCCCCTATAATTACCACATCATAGGAACGCTGTTTTGGTGCGCTATAATTTTTTTCCCTTTTCAATTGTTCTTTCGCCAATTAGGGAGCCTCCCCATCAATCACCGTTCGTTTGACCTCGTCAACTTCTGCCTGACTTAAACCATAATCGTTTAATGCTGACTCTTCGGAGATATAACCGCGAGCCAAATCCCGACATACTAATGCTTTATCTCGTTCTTGCACGTTGCCATAACCCGCGCCGCCTGGAAAAAACAATTGCACGCGCTCACCGTGCGGTACAAATTGTTTGCCCTTGCCCTGCATCTCCTGACCATCACTCCGCCTAACAATAGTCGGGGCTCCATCGCCCCCTCCTTGCCGCCCGCGTGCCGGGTGATCAACTCGATCAAACATGGCCGAGAAATCAAATTCATGACCCTCGGTTGCGGATACTTCCATACATTGGCCTAAACCGCCACGGTACTTGCCAATACCGCCACTGTCGGGGCGTAATTCTTTGCGCCAAATAACCACCGGCCCAGCATGTTCGGTTGCTTCTACTGGCATGGTCATGACGCCAGACGGAAAAGCGGTAGCATCCATACCGTCTAATTGCGGGCGAGCACCTGAGCCTCCCGAGTTAAAGGTTAGCACCTCAGCGCGGCGTGCATACTCAGGTGCGTCAGTGTCGCTACGCGGCCTGACTGACATTTGAAAATTACAGAGCGATCCCGCGCCTTCTGCGGGGAATATGTTCGGCAAGATTTTATCCACCGCATTGTAAACTGTATCTGGAATCATATGCCCAATCACATGCCGCAAAGCTACGGGCGCTGGATGCTCAGCATTAAGTATGCAACCAGTGGGAGCCGTTACTACAAAGGGGGCCAAAGAAGCGGTGTTATTAGGTACCTCAGGTGCTATGGCACACTTTAACGCGTAACAGGCATAGGCTTGCGTGTAGACGAGTGGCACATTAATGCCTTTTTTATCTAAGACAGAAGTGCCATTAAAATCGCACACAATGCGTTCATCTTCAATGGTCACCTTAACTTTCAAATTAATGGGTTTGCTGTAACCATCAATGGTCATTTCGCCATCAGCGCTGGCATTTTTTAATGCACTAATTTTTTCTATAGTCGCACGCTTAGAATGCTCTAGTATAAAGTCTGCAATGCCATCTAAGCTTCGCAAATCAAATTCGGTCATCATCTCCAGCAAGCGACGATGGCCGGTTTCATTACAGGTGGCTAAGGCATAAATATCGCCGACTACTTGGTCTGGTTCTCGAACATTGGCTTTAACCAAATTTATAAACGACTGATCTGCAACACCCTGTTCGCGAAGTTTCATGATAGGAATATACAAGCCTTCTTCATAAACGGATGCAGCATCGGCATTAAAACCTCGCCCACCAATATCCACCACGTGTGCAGTACAACCGAAAAAGCCGACCAACTCGTTGTTATAAAAGGATGGCGTCACCACCGTTATATCATGCAGATGGCCGGTGCCTTCCCACGGATCATTGGTAATATATACATCGCCCTCTAATATGTTGTCGCGTCCAACCCGACGAATAAAGTGGTTGATCGCTGCCGCCATAGAATTTACGTGGCCTGGGGTTCCTGTCACCGCTTGCGCCAACATACGACCCTGGGTGTCGTAAACACCCGCTGACAAATCTCCAGCTTCTCTTACTGAGGTGGAAAACGCAGTACGAATTAACGCTTGGGCTTGTTCTTCAACCACCGATATTAAACGATTCCACATCACTTGATACGCAACATTGCGGTCTTTATTCTGATTTCCTTTATTCACTTTTTCTGAACTCATAACTTAGATAGACGGACATCAATGCAACCATCGGCTTGTAATAAGGCGGTTCTATTACGCGGCACGATAATGGTGGTTTCATCCTCAACAATAGCTGCTGGGCCTTCGATAAATTGGCCGTCTTGCAGTTGGTCCCGAGACACTACAGAGGCCGTTGCCATTTGCTCTCGTTGGGCATCATACATTTCACGTTGTGCTGCTATGGTAGCTTGATCCGTAGCTGCAACATCAACCGAGGGCTCTGTATCATCGACTGGGGTTGTGGCATTAACAGACCAAACCGTTATCTCAATATCCATACCTTCCACAGTGCGACCAAATAGGGCCGCGTAGCCTTTTTCAAATGCCTGCAAATAAGCATCCACATTCGGTGACCTTACTTGTTCGGTACTCAAGGGAATGGGTATCTCCCAGCCTTGCCCGCTATAACGCATATACACTTTGTACTCGCTTTGAATATCAGCGTCGGCATTGCAGCTACGAACAAATTGTCTGGCTTCGGATTCCAATTCACTCAAAAGGTCAGTGATACGTTTCGCATCAAAGTCTGATAAGCGCATATACACGCTGCGGTTGGCTTCATAGCTAAATGGCGCTCGTAAAAAACCAATAGCCGATCCAACGCCTGCTCCACTGGGCACTAACATACGATTAATGGCCAATTTCTCGCAAAGCCGAGCAGCGTGTAACGGCGCTGCACCACCAAATGCAATCATTGTGTATTCGGACAGATCTTCGCCATTTTCCACGGCATGCACGCGTGCCGCATTCGCCATATTTTCATCGACTACTTCCACCAAACCATAGGCGGCGGTCAGAGCCTCCATGTCCAGTGGTTCAGCAATCTCCCTTTTTAATGCTGCGGCAGATTCTGCTGCATCGAGTGGAATAGAACCACCAGCAAAATTATCGGCTTCAAGTTTTCCAAGCACTAAATCAGCATCTGTCACAGCGGGCTTAACGCCGCCTCGTTGGTAACAGGCTGGGCCAGGTTCCGATCCAGCTGATTCTGGGCCCACACGAATCTGTTGCATAGAATCTACGTGCGCTAATGATCCACCACCTGCTCCAATTTCAACCATATCAATCACCGGTATAGAAATAGGCATGCCTGAGCCCTTTTTAAAACGATAGGTGCGGGCAACTTCAAATACACGACTTGTTTTTGGCGTTTGATTATTGATTAAGCAAATCTTTGCCGTGGTACCTCCCATATCAAAGGACAATACCTTATCAAGCTGATATCGCGCGGCGATATTAGCGGCAAACACCGCTCCACCCGCCGGGCCTGATTCTACTAATCTAACCGGGAACTCTGCGGCGCTTTGCAGGGCAATAATGCCGCCACCTGAGTGCATTAAAAAAATATCGCAATTTACACCGTGCTTTTGCAAACGCCCTTCTAACCTAGCAAGGTAACTCTTCATCAACGGTTTAATGTAGGCATTAGCAACCGTGGTATTAAAACGCTCGTACTCACGCATTTGCGGTGACACTTCGCTAGAGATTGAAATCATGGCTTCTGGCATGGTCTTAGCGAAGGCATCGCGCACTATAATTTCGTGCTGATCATTAAGGTAAGAATGCAAAAAGGCGATGGCAATGCTTTGATACCCTGCGGCTTTGATCTCATCAACGAGCTTTTTAAGTTCGCTTTTATCAAGTTCAATCAATACATTTCCCGTAGCATCAATTCGCTCAGCTAATGTATAACGCTGCTGCCTTGGCAATAGTGGCTCCGGCAGACTCAGATTAAGATCGTATTGTTCGAAACGAGACTCTGTGCGCATCTCGATAACATCTCGAAACCCTTTAGTAGTAATGAGTGCGGTCTTGGCCCCGCTTCTTTCAATTAAAGCATTAGTGGCTAAGGTAGTACCATGAATTATTTGTTGGATTTGCGCTGGCTTTATTCCAGCTTTCTGACAGACCTCCTGCATTCCCTGCACGATGGCTTCTTCTGGTGCTGAATAATTAGTTAGCACTTTCGAAGAAGATGAGTGTTGATCAACTTCAAGTACCACATCGGTAAACGTACCACCAATATCCACGCCCATTCGAATTGTCGAACTGTTCATTTAATTCTCGTCATTCAATAATCGTGATTCAATATTTTTATGCTAGTTATGCCGCGAAAGCAAAATATTATACTGCGATTCAAAATAGCAAAGGTAGTTTTTAGCAATCAGAAGAGAGATTTATGTTGACATTACTTGTTCGATGAACAAATTCTCAATCGAGGGAAAAACGATTGCGACTAGAGTCGGATTTTTAATTTCAACTCCCTGTCGCACAGCCAGCTCAGTGAAAATATTGGCGCCGGACCAAATGTTAACTAAACATTCAAAACTCTGCCTATGAAAAACACTTTGATACAACCATTCTGTTAGATGGTCTTTTTCTTGAACGCTCAGGCCGCCTTCACGCTCCAGCTTCAAAATCCAATTTGCGGCTTCGTCGGCAATTTTTTTCTATCCGAAAAGTTTAAAACGTTACTCATTTCATCGCCCCCTTTTCTCGCGGGCTGGCAACCGACCTTCACCTAATGCATTGAGCTCAGAATTGTGATTAGCGTTGCGTTTAGACAGAGAGCTATCTACTGAAAGCATTGCTTTGAAATTTCAACTTTTTGTTCCGCGACATAAGCTCTCAAAAAAGTCTCTTGAACCACGTCCTCAACATCTTCCTTATTGGAAAAGAATCTAGTCACAAACCTCTTCAAAAAGGTTTGATGCATAAAAAAGGATTGAGTTATTCCTGAGTTATCGTCTGTTTTCGTGTCTTTTCTTTTCATTGAACATATCAAGTAGGACTACCGTTTACCAAAAAACCGTAACAATCTTTTATTTAAAAATATCAAACTCGTTCTATTAACGTAGCTATGCCTTGCCCAACGCCAATACACATTGTACATAAAGCATACTTACCACCGGTACTGTGGAGTTGATTTATTGCCGTGGTAACCAATCGGGCACCCGACATACCGAGCGGATGGCCTAATGCAATTGCTCCACCATTCGGGTTTACTCTTGGGTCGTCATCTTCCAAATTTAGACTTCGAGTTACCGCCAAACCCTGAGCCGCAAAGGCCTCATTAAGTTCTATGACGTTAATTTGATCGAGGCTCAGGCCTGTATGTGCAAGTACTTTATTGACCGCAAATGTAGGGCCGATACCCATAATTCTTGGCTCCAGACCCGCGACCGCGGTTGCTAACACTTTAGCACGAGGTTTAAGCCCATGTTCTGCTAGTCCAATTTCAGACGCCAGCAACATGGCACATGCACCGTCGTTTAAACCCGATGCGTTGCCAGCAGTTACCGTACCCGCTTGGCGGAATGGGGTAGGTAATTTTGCTAAACCTTCCAGCGTGGTATTTCCACGAAGATGTTCGTCATCTGTGAATTCTATAGGGTCCTTTTTACTTTGCGGAATCGTAACCGCAACGATCTCGTCTTTGAAGAAACCACGAGATTGCGCAGCTGCCGCACGCAGCTGGCTTTGCAATGCGAATTTATCTTGGTCATCGCGGCTGATGGAAAACTGTTCAGCTACATTCTCAGCGGTCTCAGGCATACTGTCTATACCGTACTGATCTTTCATTTTTTTATTCACGAAACGCCACCCCATGGTGGTGTCGTACATTGTTTGTGAACGATCAAACGATGAATTCGATTTTGCTACCACTAGCGGTGCACGTGACATAGCCTCAACACCGCCAGCAATCATTAGATTTGCTTCACCTGCTTTAATAGTCCGCGCTGCCATACTCATGGCATCCATGCCCGAGCCACAAAGACGATTGAGGGTTGTGCCCGGAACTTCTTGTGGTAAACCAGCGAGTAATAAGGACATTCTTGCTACATTTCGATTATCTTCGCCGGCTTGGTTAGCGCAACCAAAGATTACATCGTCAGTGTTTTCCCACTTAACATTCGAATTGCGCTGCACTAAAGCTTGGATCGGTATAGCACCTAAATCATCTGCTCGCACAGACGAAAGCGTGCCGCCGTATCGACCAATGGGTGTTCGAATTGCATCACAAATAAAAGCTTCACTCATAATTTTCTAATGCTTATTTCAGCAATACCATTAATAGTTAATTCTAGGTCCCTAGCAGTTGTTTTAGAGAGCAGTTGTTTTAGAGAGCCCCTATTTTAGCGGCCCCTTGCTGCCTTTATAAAAACCTTTAGCCATTTTAAATGAAAAGCCATTAGCTTGTTCTAAATAAAAAGCCATTAGCTGCCCTTATAAACAGGCGCACGCTTATCCATAAACGCCGCCACGCCTTCGCGGTAGTCGTCACTTCGACCCGCCGTGCCTTGCAGATCTCGCTCTAACTCAAGCTGTTGATCTAGCGTGTTATTTTGTGAAGCGTGCAAGGCACGTTTAATTAGACCCAAACCTTTAGTCGGTGCAATGGCCAATTGTGCACCCAGTTCCAGCGCTTCTGGAAGCAATGCATCGTCTTCACAAACCTGACAAATCATACCCATTTCTAGAGCTTGTTCGGCAGGTACCTTTTCACCCAGTAAACACAATCTCATAGCCTTAGCGTGGCCAACTAATTTGGGCAATATCCAAGTACCACCAGAATCGGGCACCAAACCAAGTTTGTTAAAAGACTGAATAAAACTGGCAGATCTAGCGGCCAATACCAAATCACAGGCAAGCGCGATATTTGCACCTGCACCCGCCGCTACACCATTTACTGCGCAAATAACAGGCATGGCTAAGCCGGTAATATTGCGAATCAAGGGATTGTAATTTTTCTCCAACGAAACACTCAAATCGGGCGCCTCATCCCCCACACTCACAGCGCGGTCACCCAAATCTTGACCCGCGCAAAAGCCTCGTCCGTTACCGGTAATCAATAGACAGCGGATCGATTCATCCGTTTTTATTTCTTCAAAAGCCTGCTTAACTTCTCCGTGCATTTCAGTATTAAAACTGTTCAAACGATCTGGACGATTAAGCGTTAACATCGCCAACCCATTCGTTACACTGTATTGAATATTTTTATAGTGTGCTTCAGTCATAGAATCATTACTTAGTTAGAGTCGATGCGTAAATATTAGCTTAAAGTCGAAATAAACGATACATATTTTTGACTTTTTGTTTATTTTTTGTATCATATTAGATATATTGTTTTTGTAAATACCCTCAATAATGCCAATTTACACACTTAATGGTGTCACACCCGCTGTCGAAGAAGGAGCCTATGTTCACCCTGAAGCTGTTCTTATTGGCGATGTTTTTGTATTAAAGGGCGCGTTCGTGGCGCCAATGGCGACGATGCGTGGTGATTTTGGCCGTTTAATTCTTGGCGAGGGAGCCAACTTGCAAGAGCACTGTTGTATGCATGGTTTCCCCAACACTGACACTATTGTAGAGCGCAACGGACATATTGGTCATGGTTCAATACTGCATGGCTGTACGATCAAAGAAAATGCGATGATCGGCATGAACAGCACCGTGCTGGACAATGCCATCATTGGCAAAAATTCGATTCTAGGTGCAGGGTCTCTTATTACCTCAAATACTGAGATACCGGCAAATTCTTTAGCTTTCGGCAATCCAGCACAGGTGGTACGAAGCCTGAAGCAAGAAGAAATTGAGTGGAAATCACGGGGCACGGCCGAATACCAAATGCTGGCTGAGATTTATCCAAGCAGCATGATAGAAACAAATGCAAGTACAGATATTGATCTGGAGCGACCGCGAATGACGCTGTCAGAATATACCAACAAAGTTAAGGCCTAAGATTAATCGATCATTAATTAAACGATTTGGAGTTTAACGATCTGGCTTAGGATAATTTCTTTTTATTGATAACAAATTATGACTGCACAAATGAATAAACTTCAAAGCTACGCCGTTGGCGAATGGTTTACCTCGGCTGACGAGGGCGTGACATTAACCAGTGCCATCACGGGGGATGCTGTAGCTCAGATTTCAAGTCAAGGCTTGGATTTCAAGGACATGGTCGATTACGCACGAAACGTCGGCAGTCCTGCGTTGGCAAAGTACACCTTTCATGAACGCGCTATCATGCTCAAAAAACTGGGTGGATATTTGATGGAACGTAAAGAATACTTTTACGAGTTATCCAAAGCCACTGGCGCTACTCGTAGTGACTCATGGGTGGATATTGAAGGCGGTATAGGAACACTGTTTTCAGTATCTAGCAAAGCACGCATTGGCATGCCTAATAGCAAAGTCTATATTGACGGTGACATGGAAAGGCTATCGCGCGAAGGAACGTTTATAGGTCAACATATTTACACGCCAATACAAGGCGTTGCTATACAGATAAATGCCTTTAATTTCCCGTGTTGGGGAATGCTAGAAAAATTAGCCCCTGCCATTATTGCCGGCGTTCCGTCGATCGTAAAACCAGGCAGCCAAACGGCATTTCTAACCGAACTTATGGTGCGCCACATAATCGAATCAAACATTTTGCCAGCCGGCGCCTTGCAGCTTATTTGTGGCAGCACCGGAGACTTACTAGATCATATGACCTATGAAGACGTGGTTGGCTTCACTGGTTCTGCAGCAACCGGGCTAATGCTCAAACAGCACCCAGTTATTGCCAGAGAAAACACTCGGTTTGTAATGGAAGCCGACTCACTAAACTGTTCAATATTAGGAACCGATGTAGAACCTAATTCTGTAGAGTTCGATTTATATATTAAGGAAGTCGCGCGAGAAATGACTGGCAAATCAGGGCAGAAATGTACCGCCATTCGGCGCGCAATTGTTCCACAAAATCGGCTCGACGCAGTTGCACAAGCCTTGTCAGCAAGACTGGCAAAGATAACGGTTGGCAACCCTGACAACGAGACAGTGCGTATGGGGGCGCTAGCAGGGCTTCGTCAACGAGATGATGTAAGAGATGCCGTTTCCAAACTGCAAGAGCAAAGTGAATTAGTTTACGGAAATGCAAATACGGTTGATGTTATCGATGCCAGCAATGATTCTGGCGCATTCATATCGCCAATACTGCTACTCAGTAAAGACGCGCAAAATTCAGACGCACATGACGTCGAAGCATTTGGCCCAGTGAGTACCCTGATTGCCTACGATGACGCAGAAGAGGCCGTTAACTTAGCCGCTCGCGGCAAAGGTAGTCTGGTCGGTTCGGTGATCACTAATAGCGCAGAATTCGCTCGCGACGTCACACTAGGCTCGGCCCCCCACCATGGCCGAATATTAGTTCTCAATGAGGCCTGCGCCAAAGAGTCAACCGGTCACGGGGCGCCACTACCTCAATTGGTGCATGGTGGCCCTGGCCGTGCAGGTGGCGGTGAGGAGCAAGGAGGTGTTCGCGGCGTTAAACACTTTATGCAGCGCACCGCATTGCAAGGCTCTCCGGATATGTTGAGCGCGATTACCGGCACCTATATGCAAGGTTCTGAGCGCAATATCGACACGATTCACCCTTTCAAAAAGAACTTTGAACAAATCGAAGTAGGCGACACCGTCACTTCTGAGACCAGAGAAATATCTATCGAACTCATAGAGGAGTTTGCGGCACTCTCTGGCGATGTTTTTTACGCGCATATGGATGAAGAAGCGGCACAACGAAACCCTTTTTTCGACGGACGCGTGGCTCATGGTTATTTATTGATTGCCGCCGCCGCAGGCTTATTTGTATGGCCAGGAGAAGGTCCGGTGCTAGCCAACACAGGGTTGGAAAATCTTTCTTTTCAAAAACCAGTTTACCCAGGAGATACCATTCAAGTTCAGTTTACCTGTAAACAAAAGAAGGATCGATTGACTGAAGAATGGGGAGAAGTTCGCTGGGACACCACAATAATTAATCAACATGGCGAAGTTTGTGCCAACTACGATGTCCTGACGGGCGTCGCTAATGCTAAACAATAAGAAGTCTATTATGAGTAAACGAAAAGCCGATTCCAAATTAAGTTCTGAAGAGTCAAAATTTGAGGACCTATTGGAGAAAGACCAACGCATTGAACCCCGAGATTGGATGCCGGACAATTATCGTAAGACTTTGATTCGCCAAATAGGACAACATGCCCATTCGGAAATTATTGGCATGCAGCCTGAGGGTAATTGGATTACTCGAGCACCAAGTTTGCGTCGTAAAGCGATTCTAATGTCCAAGGTCCAAGACGAAGCCGGGCATGGCTTGTACTTGTATAGTGCCGCCGAAACGCTAGGCGCAGATCGTACCGATATGCTGGAAAAACTAAACAATGGTGAAATGAAGTATTCCAGTATTTTCAATTACCCTACGCCTACCTGGGCTGATATGGGTGCCATTGGTTGGTTGGTAGATGGCGCCGCCATATGCAACCAAGTACCGTTATGCAGAACGTCGTACGGGCCCTATGCCAGAGCAATGGTTCGGGTTTGTAAAGAAGAGAGTTTTCATCAACGTCAAGGCTACGAAATTATGTTGTCTTTGTGTAATGGCAGTAAAGAACAAAAGCACATGGCGCAAGATGCCTTGAACCGCTGGTGGTGGCCGTCGGTTATGATGTTTGGCCCACGGGATGATCAATCACCCAATTCCGAACTGTCAATGAAATGGAAAATTAAATTGTATTCGAATGACGAGTTGCGTCAAAAGTACATTGACATGGCGGTCGGACAAGCTGACATTCTCGGGCTAACCATTCCCGACCCAGCATTAAGTTGGAACGAAGACCGTGGACACTATGACTATGGAGAGCCCGACTGGGAAGAATTCTTTAACGTTATAAAGGGTAATGGACCTTGCAATAAGTTGCGCGTAGATACACGCCGCGAAGCACACGAAGAAGGCCAATGGGTGCGAGATGCTGCCATTGCTTACGCGGAGAAGAAATCAGCGAAATTGCAAAAAAATGCAGCCTAATCAAAAACCTAGAGATAACTATGAGTACTAATAAAGATTATCAATTGTGGGAAGTTTTTATTCGCAGTAATAGAGGCATCGATCATAAACATGCTGGCAGCTTGCGTGCTCCTGATGCCGAGATGGCAATGCAGAATGCACGTGATCTTTACACTCGTCGTCAAGAGGGCGTGAGTATTTGGGTAGTGCCATCAAGCCAAATCACGGCCTCGGACCCTGATGAAAAAAGTACACTCTTTGACCCTGCTGAAGATAAAATTTATCGACATCCAACCTTTTACGAGTTACCCAGCGAACTCGAACATATGTAAATGGAAAACGATATGAATAATGATCTTTATACTTACGTGCTGCGACAAGCCGATAATTCAATGATTCTTTGCCAACGCCTATGCCAATGGGTTGCAAAAGGGCCTGAACTTGAAGAAGACGTGGCTCTTACTAACATAGGCTTGGATATGATTGGTCAAGCCAGATCGCTGTATCAGTATGCGGCCAAAATATCGGATCAAGAAATTAATGAAGACGATTTAGCCTTCATGCGTGATGAACGCGAATGGACTAATTTTTTATTGCTAGAGCAACCAAATGGTAATTTTGCTGACACCATGGCTCGTCAATATTTCTATGATGTCTGGCACCTTGCGTTTTTAGAACAGTTGAGTGGTTCGAAAGATGAGACGTTAGCAGCCATTGCTGCAAAGTCTGTTAAAGAAGCTCGCTATCATTTACGCCACAGCAGCTCTTGGATAAAACGCTTAGGCGATGGCACCGAATTAAGTAATCAACGCATGCAAACCGGCATTAATGAAATGTGGCAATTTACACCCGAACTGTTTGAATCAGATGAGCTGGACCAACGCTTACTAGAGAGCGGTATAGCGGTGGACTTAAACACAGTCGAAACGTTTTGGCACACTCACGTTAGCGCTACTCTGAAAGAAGCTAAACTCCTTGAACCGGAGCAAGCCTTTCTAATGAGTGGGGGGCGTAAGGGAATACACACTCAACACATGGGTTATCTATTGGCAGAGATGCAAATATTGCCGCGCAGTATGCCTGGTTGTGAATGGTAAATAAAATACTGTGATGTTAAGCGAAACAAACAATTCGGCTACGCAAGAACTCGGGCGTTTACGAAAAATTCTAGATCAGGTAACGGATCCAGAAATCCCTGCACTTACGATTGATGAAATGGGTATTTTACGAGACGTAAGTTTTGATGGTAAAACGGTAGAGGTCACCATTACCCCAACCTATTCTGGCTGCCCAGCCATTGATCAAATCACCGATGATATAGGTACGGCGCTGGCTGACAATGGTTATCCAAAACCAAGCGTCAAGTTAGTATTATCACCGGCTTGGACAACGGATTGGATGAGCGAAGAAGCGAAGGAAAAATTACGCGACTACGGCATTGCGCCTCCTTGTAAAACCTCTGCCTTAGATCAAATTACTGGGGAACATGCACTTAATTTTAGTGCACCCTGCCCGCAGTGTAGATCGTTGCGCACTCAGCAAATTAGTGAATTTGGCTCTACGGCCTGCAAAGCACTGTGGAAATGCATAGATTGCCAAGAACCTTTTGACTACTTTAAACCACTATAAGTTAGCTAAGTTGAAACACCATGTCTGATAAAGCCATTGTAAAAAATATAAAGAGAGAGACTCAAGATTCCGTCGTTGTGTCACTATGCTTACCTGACGAAAAAGCTCAGAAATATTACTATAAACAAGGTCAAAACCTGACTTTTATTCGGGAGTTTGACGATGAGGAATTACGTCGCTCTTATTCTATTTGCAGCAGTGTCAATGATGCTGAACTGCGCGTTGGCATTAAGCAGGTTGTCGGTGGCCGCTTCTCCACTTGGGCAAATACACAAATGAAGGTCGGCGATGAGCTCATGCTGTTACCTCCTGCCGGACATTTCTATACAGATCTAGACGCTAAACAAAAATGCGCCTACGTTGGCATTGCCGCAGGCAGTGGTATTACGCCAATTCTATCGATACTCAAAACCACCTTGGAAACCGAGCCACAGAGTTCGTTCACGCTTATCTACGGTAATAAGCGCATCGATTCAATCATGTTTTTGGAAGAAATTGAAGACCTCAAAAATCGCTACCAAGAGCGCTTCCGGGTGTTCAATGTACTCAGCCAAGAAGTACAAAATGCGGATTTATTAAATGGTCGTATTGACGGTGCGAAGATTGAAAGATTTTTAGAAAACTTAATGTCCGCTAAAGAAATTGATGAGGTGTTTCTCTGTGGACCTTTTCAGATGGTCATGTCGGCACAAGAAGCCTTTATTAATGCTGGCATTGATAAAGCTAATATACATATGGAGTTATTTGGCACGCCCGAGGATTTGGCGGCAATTTCTGACAAACAAGCTCCTCCATTAAGTGATGAAGAAGCTCAAAATGTGAGTCAATTAACCGTCAAAATTGATGGCAAAGGAACCAAGCTTAAACTGGCTCGAGGTGGCGATAGCATATTAGATGCGGCGCTCAAAGTTCGCAAAGATCTTCCATTTGCATGTAAAGGTGGGATGTGCGCGACTTGTAAAGCCAAGGTATTGGAAGGTAAAGTGTCAATGGATTTAAATTATTCATTGAGCGAAGACGAAATTGAACAAGGCTTTGTGCTGACCTGTCAGTCTCACCCTGTTAGCAACACTGTGGTTATTGATTACGATCAAAAATAATCTTTACGAAATGCAGCAATGATGGCTGATAATCAACGATTAATTTATGGGCCAGTTTTCAAGTGTTGCGACGAATTCAGATAACCATGTATTCGTTTGCTGCCCATCAATCACTCGATGATCGATACTTAGACTGACGTATGCCATCGGTTTAATTAGCATGACATCTTGCCCTTCTGTGGAGCGAACCACCACTCGTTTTTCAAGCTTGCCCACCCCTAAGATGGCTGATTGCGGTTGATGAATAATAATCGGAGTAGCCAATAAGCTCCCGCTGACGCCGTGATTGGATATGGTAAATGTTCCGCCGCGCATATCATTTGGTTTTAGTTTATTCTCTCTAGCCCTGGTCGAGATATCTTGTAGGTCTTTCGCGATTTCAAATAAATTTTTGTCTTGCACTGCGCTGATTACAGGAACAACTAAGCCCGCGTCATCTAGGACTGTGCCAACCCCGACATTTACCTGTGAAAATAATTCCAGCGAATCGTCATGCCATTGACTATTGACCTGGGGCACTCGCTTCATGGCGTGTGTGCATGCAATTAGAAAATACGCGGTAAAGGTCAGCTTTACGCCTTGCTCTAAAAACTCATCCTTATGCGCGGCTCGATGGGCAATTATGGCACTGAAGTCGGCTTCAAAAACTGCCGTTACATGCGGAGCCTGGCTGACGGATAACGACATGTGTTCAGCAATTGAGCGCCGCATGGAAGAATGAGGTATCTGCCGACTCCCGCCATCTTGTGATTTATTAGAAGCCTTTAGCGCATTAGAAGCCTTTAGCGCACTAGGACTAGTCGAATGGTTCTTCACAAACAACTTAGCGTCCCTTAACGTCACTCGGCCATTTTTGCCAGTCCCTGGTATTTGCGTAGTATCGATACCATGCTCCATAGCAAATTGTTTCAGTGCAGGGCTCATAACGGAATTTTTTGAACTTGCAGTAGAATCGTTTCCTAGCTTCGATTCATCTGTATTAATTTTCCGCCGCGGGTCGTCGATAACCACTTCTTCCTGACTTTCTGACACCCCTACTTTAGCAGTATCAATTCTCGCGATTACCATTTCAGGGTTTACTTGTGCATCAATTTCTACAAGAATTTCGTGCAGAACACCGTCGCTCGGCGACTCTATTTCCATCATAACCTTGTCGGTTTCCATCTCTACGATGGGCTCATTTTTCGCAACAGAGTCCCCAAGTTGTTTAAGCCAAGCCTGCACTTTCATGGTGGTCCCTTCAAGACTCTCAGCCGGAACCGTAATATCAATAATAGACACAATCAGCCTTCCTAAAATTTTATAAGTTCTGCTATTTTCGATTCAATATCACTAACGCTGGGCACTACCGCATTCAATAGAACAGGGTTATGCGGGCTGGGGATATCAGGCATGGTCAAGCGAGATAAGGGTGCATCTAAATTAGCAAAACATTGCTCCCCCACTACTGCTAAGATCTCCGCACCGAAACCCGCCGTTGCATTATCTTCATGCACGACTAAACAGCGGTGTGTGCGATTCACAGATTCAATCACCGCTTCTTTGTCCCAGGGAATTAACGTTCTTAGATCAATAACATCAACGCTCAAACCGCTTGCCTCAGCGGCCGCTTCACAGCGCTCTACCATCGCACCCCAAGTGACAATCGTTAAGTTATCTCCCTTAAGCGTGGTTTTCGCTTTACCAAACGGAAGCACATAATCATCACCGGGGTATGGGCGCCGCGCCCAAGAGTGATCAAGCATAGAACGGTGTTCAAAGAAAAAAACGGGGTCATTGCCACGCAGCGAAGCCCTTAAAAGCCCTACAGCGTCTTCTGCATTAGCTGGAACAGCCACTTTCCAACCCACGGCATGGGCAAATTGAACTTCATTGGTCTGACTATGCCAAGGATCGCCACATTTAAAAAAACCTCCTGGTATACGAACCGTTATCGGCGCGGCAAAGCGATTATTAGTTCGCCAGCGCATAGTGCCGCAATCATTTAATTGCTCTACAGCTGGGTCAGCGTACTTCCTAAATTGTATTTCAGGCACTGGTACCAACCCCGCCATCGCCATGCCATTGGCGCGCCCAATAATCCCTTCTTCAGAAAGGCTGGTATCGAACACTCGCTCAGCGCCATGCTTATCTTGAAGACCCATGGTTACTGCATGTACTCCACCTTTGGGCCCAACGTCTTCTCCGAACACAACAACTTTGGGATTGGTCTCAAGCTCATGATCTAAGGTCATTCTAATAGCGGTAACCATATTGATTCGCTTACCTTCAGGCTTAGGCTCAGTAGTGGAAGCCGGGAAGCTATGACCAGAAGGCACGATACCACCCATAGTTTGAGCGATAATCTCGCCCGCATTATTAGTCTCAGAAAAAGTAAATTTTCCTACCCCCAATGGATCTGCCACCGAACGATTGCGCGCCGCTGCCAAGGCGTTTTCCATATCATCGTTCGCTTTGTTCTCAATACCACTCCATTCGGACTCCGACAGGTGCTGCGGAACTAGGTAGGCTTTTAGCTTAGGCAAAGGGTCACGCTTTTTTTCATCCACAACTTCGACATCGGTCTTATAAGTTTGAGTGTCCTGCGCAGAATGGCCAGCAAGCCGAGGCACTCTAAGACGGAGTAATACCGGTCCTTTTCTTTGTCTAACGGATGTTATAGATCGATGAATTAATTCCGCTGCTTCACTCGGGTCGGTACCGTCGCCATTGTAAATTGTTAAGCCGTTAAAGGATGCTAAGTTATCGGCTATATTGCCACCTGGCGTTTGCTTATCAGAACGTACCGAGATTCCAAATCCGTTGTCTTCGATATAAAACAACATTGGCAATTTCAAAGTTGTCGCCATGGTCAAAGAAGCCCAGAATCCATTCGTAGCAACCGAGGCATCGCCTCCCAAAACCACGGCAATGGCGTTATCGTACGATTTATCTTTAAGAGTCTTTGAATAGTAATCTATGGCCTGTGCCCAGCCAGCACTAGGTGTGTACTGGGCACCCACGCCGCCGCACATTGGCAGCGCACTCGGTCCATCTAAATTTGGAAAATTGAATACCACGCCAATATCACGACCGTCACTATAACCACCAGATTTAGCTAATGACCCACTCATTGCATCGTCTAGCGGCACGCCTAAGGTTAGAAGTAAGGGGCGCGACCTGTAATACCCACAGGCAGCATCATTGTTATCGGTCAATAAACTGCCCAGCATTATTTGTGCTACCTCATGACCACGTGCTGAAAATTGGTACAGAACTTCTTTGGAGGGCACCAATTCATTTTCCTCACGATCATCCATAGCGCGAGATAGGTGCACATAATAGGCAATTTTATTCCAATCGAAATTTGGGTTTACCGTTCGATTTACTAATGGAAGGTCCAGTTCTTTAGTCTTCCTATTCAGGGATTGATTCATGATAGTTAGCGTTATTTTGTCTGACCCTTCACACATCGCCCTGCGGCTGTATGAGTTATTTATAAGTATTTATTGAAGGGTATTTCCTTAGATAAAACTCATCGATTTATAAAAACAATGTTATCTAAAGCTGCGTAACACATGGCACTAAAAACGGGGCGCTAAAATCAAAATTAGTGAACTATTTGCTATTTATTTGCCTATAAATAGTAGTTTATGCTACTGATAATCAAATTAATGATTCAAATATGCTATTAAAATGGAAAAAATAGACCGAATAGATCGGAAAATATTAGAAATTCTTCAAAAAGAAGGCCGCATTACGAATGCAGATTTAGCGGAGCGGGTAAATCTGTCGCCCACACCCTGCTTAAAGCGCGTAAGAAAATTAGAGGCTGTAGGAATCATCAGAGGTTATAAAGCAGATATTGATCCTGAAAAGGTTGGATACAATATTAATGGCATAGTTCTAATGCGTATCGGCGACACTGGTCGCGAAGCCGTTTTAGCGTTTGGCGACGCCGTGCAAGAAATCTCTTCAGTTACAGAATGTCATATGACTACTGGACGAACAGACTATATTGCCAGAGTTTATGCCAAGGATTTTCATGATTATGAATCGATCGTGAAAGACAAATTGGCGCGGCTACCTCACATAGTTTCAATGGAAACATTGTTCTTGTTTAGTAATGTGGTGCCTGACGGAAATCTCAAGTATACCTAAAGGGTTTTTGGTACAAGTTTATGCGTCGTTATTCGCGATCAAATAGCAACATCTGAAATCGATGTGGTAATAGTCTATTTTTTATTGAACTACTATTTTATTGAACTACTATAGTATAAACGTTGTCTTCCGTG
>CAZJWW010000006.1:12599-18632 GCA_964549895.1 uncultured Gammaproteobacteria bacterium | reverse complement strand
TTTTATTGAACTACTATTTTATTGAACTACTATAGTATAAACGTTGTCTTCCGTGGAACCCGTTCTACCTGGCGCAAAATAACTTTGCGGTCCGCCAAACTTAGGATTGTCCGAGCTGTCAGTCAATAGCAGTTTAAAAACATAGGTACCACGGCTAGTAGGTTCTCCGGAGATTAGCCCAGTTGCACTATCGAGGCTTAACCCAGGTGGCAATTCACCGCTAACCACTTCCCAAGTATATGGTTGAGTACCACCCCAAGCTTCTATTTGGAATGAATACGCTCGCCCTAAGTTGGCATCTGGTGTTCTAAAAACAATAGGGCCTAGGCCTCGTTGACTCTCTACTTGTTCCGCTAGTTCAGTTAGCTGTGATTGAAAATTTGGGTCATCATGAAGACTATTTTCTTCGTGCTCATCAAAGCTTAGATCATACAACTCAGCTTCCCCTCTGGCATTAACAATATACTTCCACTGCTCAGTCCTGACGGCAGACCAAGAACCGTTCGCACCTTCGTGATGTCCCCAACCTTGAAATTGCAAACGATCTCGCCATTCAGCCGTTGGATCTTCAAGTAAGGGAACCAAACTTTTACCCTCTGAAGGCTTGTTCAAGCCAGCTAGATCATAAATAGTGGCACCTATATCCAGATTGGCTGAAACAATTTTGGATTCAACTCTGGGTGTTACGCCTGGCAAGTAAACACTCAAAGGAATACCCACCGATTCGTCATAGGCGGTGCCTTTATTCCAAACGCCGTGTTCGCCCCACATATAACCATTGTCGGACATAAAGACGATTACAGTGCGATCCATTCTGTCTAAAGATTCTATTTTATCGACGATCTTACCGATTGCTCGATCCACTGACAGCAAAGATCTCAATTGATCGCGAACGTATTCATCATCATCAGGAGCGCCGCTATTCTTAGCTGACAAAAATCGATTAGGATTGGCCAACCAATCAGGCTTATCAGACAAGTCCACTTCGTTATAAGAGCGACCTCGATATTCATAGGTATCTAGATCAACACCGTCCACAACAATGCCAGGCACGTCATCATCTGGGTGTGGCGTGGCCGTTCTGTGTGGTGCAAATACCGAATAAAATGCCAAAAATGCGTCGTCGTCATCTAGCCCATCGAGAAAACCCAGCAACTGATCTCGATGGTAATTAGTTACATATTGAGATACTGGCTCGACGACACCCTGCCCAGAAGTGGCACCTCCTGCACCTATAGTGACGTTATACTCAAACCATTTACCGCTTGAAGGGCCAGAATTGTTATTGACGAAAAAATCCCAACCAGGTGGAACATAGGGTGAGCGGTAATCATTGAGATATTTACCACCAGTGTAGGCTGTTTTATATCCAATCTCTTGTAAAGCTGTGGCAATCGTGTCGCGGTCTTGTTCGCCACGAAAATTTCGTTCACCACCGTTATCACCAACCACTTGCGTTATGCGAGTATTGTATGGAAAGAATCCTCCGGACAGAAGGCTAGCTCGTGCAGGACAACACAGCGGTGAGGTGGAAAATGCGTTTTCAAATACTACAGATTTGGCCAGTAATCGCTCCTCTAGCTCGTTCATAATCCACGTAGTATCAAAACGCTGATCGTCCGTCATAATCACTAAAAAACTCAGAGCATCATCCGCTGGCTCTGGTCGACAGACTCCTAAGGTTTCCATGTTTAGCGGCAAGTTCGGCGCACTAGATTGGCTTGATCCGAGCTTCAGCTGTGATGGATCGATACCGTAAAAATCAATACAAGTGGTAGAACCTTCGGTAGTATTCAGTCGCATTCCATCGGTGGATCGATTTACGGTCTCCAAATTAAAACCAATCAGATTATCTGAAATTTGATCTACTAGGTCACCATTCTCGATACTGACATTCACAATATCGCTTAATGGTCCATCGGAGCTAATTGATCCTGAAACTTGTGCAGCACCCCCACCCCCAGCAATGCGCAACTCCCATTTGCCGTTTGGAACACTGCAATCTCGCCATAACCATGGGCCAGTTTGCGTATCCGTGTCGATTTCGGGTTCTCCACAAACGGCGATAGCTATTGATTCTTGATTGGTGCATTGACCTCCCGAATTTAGGTCGAACGGCCCTTGGGTAAGAGCGAGCCCAGCTCCTATATAGACTTGTCCATCATTAGCGCCTTCCACATCAAGACACACACTGCTGTTCGGTAAAGAAGTTAAATCAATACCGTCTGAGTTCTCACCCCAGACCCGAAACGTGAATTGAATATCGTTGATATCATCAACGTCTAGAGAATCGTGAGCTTCTAACCTAACACCTTTGGCAGTAGCAGGGTTGCGGGGATCATTAAATGAAGAAATGCTTCCTATGAAAGGAGTACCGTCAAAAGCTTGGTCACCAATTATGCGCAGTTTCCAGTTGTTTTCGTTGGGGTTGCTGCAATCTTTCCATACAAAAACACCGACCGTATTTTGATCCGATAAATCGGGCTCTCCGCAGGGATTGTATAGTTGTACCGCGGCATTAGATACCGTGGAAAAAACGGCAACCAAGAACAATGACCCGAAGATCAAAGAAAGCAAGCCTAGTAACGGACGAAAGGCAGGGAGAGCCTGACGGTTAAAAGTAGCTAACGCTTTTGGATAATCACAATTAAAGTAGTGCGTATTCATAACCCGCTCCTCAAGATAGGTTAATTAAAAACTAAAACACCTTGTGACCTTACTCAATACCGAGACTATTGTTTCATCATCTAATTGTGATTTAACAGAACTCTGGCAAAGCAACCCAAACAACCTAATTCAGTAAATGATTCTTGTGCCTCACTCGGCATTTAACACTAAAACCCACTATAAATTTAATGTCATCAGAGTACTGACTTTGATAATTCTCGAAATGTCAAAAAGTAATAACTTCTAACACTAACCATATTGGAAACGTTTAAGTTGGTCAACGTAATAGGCTTACAAGTCGTTAATAATCACTGAAAAATACCAAATCCAATTCAGCTTCTTAAAGATAATTTACAAGAGGTCATGAACAAACAATCAATGAACTAAAATTTTCGCCGCATTGACCGCAATAATGCACTTTATTTGACAATATAATCAGCGGTTAGAAACAGCTCAGTTATTATTAATTTTACTAATGAAAAATAATAAATCTAGGCAGAATAACTTATGTTGAAAATCAAGAAAACGTGGACTACAAGCTATAGCTAATAAAAATCAAAGATTTATAAGGGACTCTAAAAAATCGGCAAGCCTGCCCTCGAGTTTGAAAGGCTGTTTTGGGGAGCTTGGATAATCTAGCACCGCGTTGCTTCGGCTAGGCAAACTAGCTACTATTTGTGGCATCGAGCGCCGCACCTCAATTCGAATCAAAGGCACTTACTTAAAGAGCGAAAACTGCCAAGAGCTATCAAAAATAAGGTTATAAAAATGCAACGGTATTCTGCCTGGAGTGTGTTTAAAAACGGACTCTCCGGCCAACAAAACTGGGGGCGTGCTTGGCGCGATCCAGAACCTAAGACACACTACGACACGGTTATTGTTGGAGGTGGCCTGCATGGCTTGGCCACGGCTTACTATCTTGCGAAAAATCACGGCTTAAAAAATATTGCTGTGCTTGAAAAAGGCTGGTTGGGAGGCGGTAATGCCGGGCGCAATACCACCATCATTCGCTCAAATTATATGATGCCGGGTAATCGTCAATTCTACGAGCATTCACTAAAGTTATGGGAAGAACTTAGTCACGAGCTCAATTACAATGTGATGTTCAGTCAGCGTTCTCACATCGCTTTATTGCACAGCCCTGGCGCGCGCGATGCAATCGCTCGGCGCTATAACACGATGCGTTTAACGGGGACCGATGCCGAAATATGGGATTTAGATACACTTAAAAAAGAAGTTCCGCATCTAAACTACCAAAGTGCGCGCTTTCCTATTATTGGAGCCGCAGTGCAACGACGTGCTGGTACTGCACGTCATGACGCTGTTGCTTGGGGCTATGCTCGTGCTGCGGATCGCCTAGGGGTAGATATTATTCAGAACTGTGAAGTTACTGGCGTGCATCGTGAGAATGGCAAGATAACCAGCCTAACTAGCTCACGAGGTGATATAAAAACCAGCAGAGTTGGCTTTGCGGTCGCAGGTCATAGCTCACTATTGTGGCAAATGGCGGGGCTAGGTAACTTGCCGATTGAATCACACAAGCTACAAGCCTTTGTCTCCGAACCGTTAAAACCATTACTCGATCAAGTAGTGGTTTTTGGCGTTGGTGGGGCACATTTTTACATCTCGCAATCTGATAAGGGGGGTATGGTGTTTGGTGGTGACCTCGATTGGTACAAGTCCTACGCACAGCGTGGTAATTTGCCAATAGTACAAGACACGTGCGAGGCGGCCATGTCTATATTGCCGTGTTTAGGCCGCGTACGCTTGCTCAGGCACTGGGCTGGGGTTATGGATATGTCGATGGATGGTTCGCCTTTTATCTGCAAAACACCAATTACTAATTTATATTTAAACGCGGGTTGGAACTACGGCGGTTTTAAAGCGAGCCCCGCATCGGGTTGGTACTTTGCCGATCTGATCGCCAATGACCGACCTGACCCAATAATAGAAAATTTTTCCTTAGATCGATTTGCGCGCGGCGTCAATATAGACGAACGCGGAGCTGGGCCCGACCCTAAGCTGCACGGTTAATATAAAGAACTAGATGATTAGAATTAACTGTCCATTTTGCGGCGAACGAGACCACAGCGAATTTAGCTACGGTGGCGACGCCGCTATCACCTATCCCGAATTAGATGCATCGATAGAAGCTTGGCATGATGCCGTTTTTATGCGAGAAAATATTCGCGGCGTACAATTAGAAACCTGGCACCACGTGAGCGGTTGTCGAATGTGGCTAATCGTTGAACGAGACACCATCACGCATAAAATAAAATCAGTGGTGCCCGCACACGCAGGCATTGCAAAAGCTCTCGCCGCGGAGCAAAAGGCATGAATCCAAAACGCCTGGCTCACGGTGGATTAATTGACCGCACTAAACCACTTAATTTTTCGTGGGATGGCCGTCATTTTAGTGGCTATCAAGGAGATACTTTAGCTTCCGCATTGCTGGCCAACAATCAGTCAATTATTGCCCGCAGCTTTAAGTACCATAGACCACGCGGCATAATGTCCAGCGGGGTAGAAGAGTCAGGTGCATTGGTGACGGTGGGCGAAGGCGCCTATACAGACCCCAATGTTAGAGCCACAACGCAAGCGCTTTATGAGGGCCTTATCGCCTGCGGTCAAAACGCATGGCCCAGTGTTCGCCATGATTTTGGTGCGATCAATAATGTTTTTGGTCGCTTTTTAGCAGCCGGTTTTTACTATAAAACATTTATGGGTCTGCCGCCGTTTGAATGGGGCAAAGGTACTGGTCTGTGGATGCAGTATGAAAAAATCATTCGTAAAGCAGCGGGCATGGGTCGAGCAACGCGGCTCCCAGACCCCGATAAATATGAACACGGTCATTTATTCTGTGATCTATTAATCGTTGGTGCTGGCCCGGCGGGCCTATCGGCGGCCATTGCTGCTGGCAATCTGGGGCTGGACGTACTATTGGTCGAACAAGATGAAGAATTGGGTGGTGATCTACTTGGCCTGTCGGATGGTAACGAGCTCGATCAATTAACTACCGAACTCAATAGCTTAGGTTCTAATGTTAAAACGATGCGGCGCACTAGCGTATTTGGTTTGTATGATAATGGCGCGGCAGGGCTGTTAGAAAGAGTCACCGACCACCTCAGTGCGCCTGACGAACATCTACCTCGACAACGCTTTTGGACCGTCCGAGCCAAGCAGACAATTCTCGCCACGGGCGCGCTCGAACGACATATCGCGTTTGACAACAACGATCGCCCCGGCATTATGACGGTGGCAGCGGGTCGCAATTATCTAAATCGGTACGCGGTGCTGGCAGGCCAAGAAATAGTCCTTGCTACCAATAATGATTCGGTTTACCCCACCGCTATCGATCTAGCGGCG